>NZ_JBIWKI010000009.1:0-267291 GCF_044765565.1 Streptomyces sp. NPDC102437
GCAAGTCCTTCGCGATCACCGAGGTCTTCTCACCCGCAGCGAACCGCTGCCCGGCCTGAAGCCGGATCTCCTCACGAAACGCCCGACGCTCAGCGGTCAGGCCCCCACCCTCCGGATACCTCATCCCACCGGCATACCGCAGGGATCATGAACCGTCACTCCCCGACGACAACACGAAAACCTCAGTAGCTGCGCGGCCGACCTGTCGGGGATGGCGCCGTCGACCCCCAAGTCATACAGGTCGAGCGCTTCCCGGATGGGGCGCACGAGTTCGGCGAGGCGGTCCTGCTGCAGTTCGGTCACGTAGGGCTGTCCCGTCAGCACGGTGACGTCGATCCGCAGGGCCTGGGCAACCGCCGCGACGAAGTCGAGGTTGGCGGGCTTGGCGCCGCACTCGACTTGGTTGAGGAGGCTGTACGAGTACGGGAGCCGGTCGGCCAGCTGTCGCTGAGTTAGCCTGGCGAGTTTCCGCTGCTCTTTGATCCGGGCGCCTGTGTGGTCGTCGTCCAGTCTGGGCATACTGGTCTCCGTTCCTGACTCGTCATCCGGAACGGTACCCGCGCGTCCGTGCGCTGGATCCCGCATCGCCCCCGATTCCACCCGGTTCGGGGGCGGTTGCATGTGTGGTCGGATGACGGCATGACGACTCTGTACCTGTTCGGCTCGGCCGCCCCGCCCGTCTTCGAGCTTGCCGAGGTCATTGAAGACGCCCAGGCTCGCGGGTGGGATGTCTGTCTCGGGCTTACGCCGACTGCGGCCCGGTGGCTGGGAGAGCAGCTCTCAGAGCTGGAGCGGCTGACCGGTCATCCTGTGCGCTCCGAGTACAAGCGGCCCAGGGAGCCGGATGTGTGGCCGCCGGCAGATGCGATTCTCTTCGCGCCGGCCACGTTCAACACAGTCAACGCCTGGGCCCTTGGTCTGACGTCGTCATTCGTCGTCGGCGTGGTTGCCGAGGGGATCGGGAAGCGGATCCCAACCGTGACGATGCCCTGTGTGAATGCCGCCTACGTCCAGCATCCGGCGTTCGACCGATCGGTGGAGACGCTCCGCGGCGCCGGGGTGACGGTGTTGTACGGGCCCGGCGGCTTCGTACCGAACCAGCCCGGCCAGCGCCGCCCCGAGGGCTTCCCGTGGCACCTGGCCCTGGACGCAGTCGGCGACAGCTGACGCACGTCCGCCCCACCCGGGCGCTGTTCCGGGCGGGGCGGTCTCGTAGCTGCGCCCAGCCATAGGCGCGAATGGGATGGGTCCACGGTACTGGGCCGGTATGACAGTCGGGGCGGCCCGCCGCGACGGGGGTGACACGGCGGGCCATGGCCAGTGTGGCAGGCCTGCTGTCCTGCGCACCGAAGCTTGAGCTTGTGCCGACGAACCTTCCCGGCACCACCCGACGGCTTCCCCTGAGAGTTGGACGTTGCAATGATCCCGTCATGACTGACACGCCTCCGCCGGTCTATCAGGCGCGCTACGGCTGGGATCGCCGGACCACCGGAATAGTGGCGCTCTCCTCCCTCTTCACTGCGGTCCTACTCCTTCCGGGCGTACCGCCGCTCGGGCGGATATTGGGCTTGCCGCTATTTGGTGCGGGCGGGCTGTTCATGGCGTACAGGGCAATGAGCCGCAAGGTCGCATTCAGGGTGGACGAGACGGGCGTGCTCCTCGGCGGTAGCCCTGCCAGATACCAGGCAACCACCATGCATGTGCCCTGGGAGGACGTCACCGGCTTGATTCTTTGGCGCCAGGCCGTAAGCGGTACGTCCTTGCCCTATGTCGGGGTCACGCGGCGGAAGGGCGCTCCTCCTCTACCCGGGGACGGTCCCATGGCTCGTGCTGTCCTGGGTGCTCTCGTTCCCGTTCCCGCCGACGTTGCAGTGTCCTCTCGGGCAGTGAACGGGTGGCGCCTCGACAAGGGCCAGCTGGCCGCCGCCCTCGCCCACTTCGCACCCGGCATCTCGGTAAGCGACCACTCCTCATAGGCACAAGACGCCTGCCGCCGAATACCCCGCAGACCGACCCCAGACCTTCCGCCTGACCTGCCACGCCTCCGCACCCTGCGGACCTGGTACGCCATGTGACTGGGTCGGATCGATGAGGCCATCGCCGCTGGTCGAGCAGCGAGAGGTCAAACGGCGGAAGGGCGAGGAGCGGCGGCCACCCACCCCGGGCTGGGGCGTCGAGCTCAGCATCGGAGTGGGCCGCGCTACGGGCACTCGCCGACGGGGTATGGGCCTGCGGGCACTGTCGGCCGGACACTGAGCTGGGGGTGCTGTGAGCAGCAGTGCGATGCACCCTGGAGCCATGGTCAGTGCACCTATCGTCGTCCACCGCCCGTCTCCGTCAGGCGGCCGGCGCGTCACCGCGTATGGCCACATCCTCGGCTTGGCCCACGACGATCACGACCTGATCGAGTTCCTGCGCCGTGCGGGGCTCCCGGATGCGGACACGGTGATCGACGACCCGCAGATGGCCGAGTGGCGCGGCGGCCGGGCACACCACTACGAGGCGGCGTAGCAGGGACGGGTTCTCAGCGCTGGAACTCGTCGGCGGCCTCGTGACCCGTTTGCGCAATGGTCAGTAGCTGGGCACGTTGCTCTTCGCTGATCACGTCAAATGCCTGCGCACCGTCGAGGAGCAGCTCAACCACCTGCATGGCGACGCGTAGGGAGGCGGCGGTCTTGACGTCGGTGAGCGTCTGGTCGTGCTGCAGATACATGGCTTCCCACGTCTCGATCATCTGCTGCCGCTTCTCGGCCTGAGCGTCCTTGGAGAAGAGCGGGATCACGTTGTCAGGAAGGTCGTCAGAGTTCATGCGGCAGTCTCTCCCGTAGCGGCCCCAGGGCGGAACCGGTCGGTCACGCCTTCGAAGAGGCGAGACCGCCGCATCAGCCATAACCCCTGCGAGGGCGTCAAACTCCCCAGGGCTCAGGCGAAGCACCCCGATGATCTGATGCCGCCGACCTACGATCAGTTGGCGCAGATCCGGGCTCACATGCCGGACCACTTCCACGCAATGCTGGTCTTCGCTGAGGAGACTGGGCTCCGGTGGGGTGAACTGGTCGGCTTGCGCCGGTGCTTCGTGGACTTCGAGGCGGCCAGCATTCAGATCCGCGAGACGATTATCCAGGTTCACGGCAAGCCGAAGCGGAAGGCCTACCCGAAGTCGACGGCCGGCAGCCGGACGGTTCCGATGTCAGCCCGCGCGGCTCACGCCCTGAAGGGGCACCTGGAGAGTCATCCCGCCGAGCCTTCCCGCACGGCCCCGTCCAGTGGCATGCATGCCCAGGAGCTGGTTTTCCGCGGGCGTCGCGGAGGCGTGCTAGGCAGAAGCAACTTCTGGCGACTGTGGGCGTCTGCGAGCGAAGCCGCGGGCGTCGCCAGGCAGGTGGAGAACCCGGTGACGGGTCGCATCGAGAGGTGGCCGCATGTGCACGACGTGCGGCACGCTTTCGCATCGCGCCTGCATGCGGCGGGTGTACCGGAGGCTGACGCTCAGAAGATCTTGGGCCACGAGCGCGGCGCGAAGATCACTTGGCTGTACACGCACGCCAGTGCGGGATCGGTCGACGCAGTGCGTGCCGCCCTGGATGGGGGTGGACTGAGGGTCGTCTCGTAGCGGAGTCCCCTCAAAGTCCACAACGCGTCCACGCGTCCACATCCGGCGAGATCACCCCACATCCGAACCCTGAGAGGGTCGGATGTGGGGTGACCTGCGGTTTTACGGGACGCGAGCCTTTCACCTGTGTGGATATCGCTTCCACATCAGGCATCCTTTTCCCTGTTCAGGTAGTTGTAGACGGTGAAGCGGCTGACCCCCAGCGCGCCTGCCACCGTCTCCACGCCATGCCGCACCGAGAAGGCACCACGTGCCTCCAGGGTCCGCACCACCGACTGTTTGGTCCTGCGGTCCAGGTCGGCGAGCGGCATGCCGTGCCGGCGCTCCATGGCGGCCAGGATGTGATCGAGAGAATCCGAGAGCTGGGGCAGCCGGACGGCTATGACGTCCTCGCCCTCCCAGGCCAGTACGACATCGTCGGGCTGGGCCTGGCCGGGTCCGAGCAGCTCGGCACCCATGGCGTCGACGAGCGGCTTGACGGCGGCGACGAGCGGGTGATCGGCCGGTTCCGTCACTTGGACTCCTCTGCGACCACGTTCACCTGGAGGGACACCCGGGTGGCACCCGATGCCAGGGCGCGGCGCAGCAGCGAGTCCACCGCGGTGAGCACTTCGTCCGCCCCGCCCTCCGCCGTATTGCCGAAGGGGCCGACGTCCACGGCGTCCAGGTCGGCCGACTGGATGACCTCGCGGGCCACGACCGCGTGGGCGGGCGCCTCGTCGAGATCGAAGGGCTCGGTGGTGAACTCCACTCTCAAGCGCACTGTGCCTCCCTCATGCGTTCGCCGCGTCGCTGTGAAGCCCGCGGCTCGGGCCCGACCCTAACGGACCCGCGTCGAGCCGTGGGAGATCGGACGGGCCTCAGCGCCCGGCCGGGCGCGGGTCCGGGCAGGCAGTACGCAGACGGCGACCGGGGCGGTGAACGCCTCACCCGTGCGGGTCAGGGCGCCGTCGCGGGCGTCGACCCGGAAGACCGTCACCGTGTTGGACCTCTGGTTGGCCGCGAAGAGCAGCTTCCCGTCGGGCGAGAAGGCGGTGTGCCGGGGGAAGTCGCCGTCGACGGGCACGGTGCCGAGCAGCCGGAGCGCGGCCCCGCCGCTCGACGGCGTAGCGCGCGATGCTGTTGTGCCCCCGGTTGGCGAGGTAGGCGAACCGGCCGTCGGCGGTGACCAGGAACTGCGCCGGGCAGCTGGTGCCGGCGTCACCCCGGTCCGTGGCCGGCGTGGGCCGGGGGCGTGGGTGGTTGCCGTCCGCGGAGGGTTTCCACAGAGCGCCCGCACCGGTCCCGGTGGACTGCGGGGTGCCCGGGGAGAGGGTGCCGGTCGCGGGGTCGTAGCCGCAGACGACGGCGGTGTTGTCGACCTCGCAGGCCAGGTAGGCGTGGCGGCCGCCGGGGTGGAACGTGAGGTGCCGCGGTCCGGCGCCGGGGCGCAGCGTCGCGCGGGAGACCTCGTCGAGCGTGCCGCGCCGTTCGTCCAGCCGGTACGTGTACACGGTGTCGTTGCCGAGGTCCACGGCGAGGACGTGGCCACCGTCGGGGCTGGTGACGACCTGATGGGCGTGCGGTCCGTCCTGGCCGGGTCCGGGCGGCGGGCCGGTGTGAGCGGCCAGGTCGGTACGCTCCTCCAGCGATCCGTCACCCCCGATGGGGTGCACCGCGACGCTGCCCGAGGTGTAGTTCGCGGTGAGCAGCCACCTTCCGGTGGGGTGGACGGACAGATGGGTGGGACCGGCCCCGCCCGAACCGCGCGTCCCGAGCACCCGGTGGCCGCCGTCGGGCGACAGGGCGATGGCGCTCACGCCTCCCCGGTCCTGTTCGTCGACCGCGTAGACGGTGGCGCCCGAGGGATGGATGGCCAGGTACGAGGGGTTGGCCACGCCCGTGATCACGGGACCGGCGGTGATGACCCCGGTGACGGCGTCGTAGCCGGCCGTCCCGATTCCGCTGCCGCCGCCCTCGGCCGAGGTGTACGTGCCGATGAGCAGCCGCGGGGTGGCGCCCGGGCGCGGGCCGACGGCTGCCGCGGGATCCGGCGCGGCCCCCGGGGAGCGGGGCGGCGCGGGAGCCACCGACAGGGCCGCGCCCGCGACGAGCACTCCGAGGACGGTGCGCCGACTGGTGGCGTGGTTCATGCGAGGCACCTCGGGTGGGGTCGGGCTGCATGGGTGGCACCAGCAACCCTGGCGCGCCCCGGACCTCATCGGCAACCGGCGCAATTGAGGTCCCACCTTGCGCAACCGGCGCGAAAGACCCGGGACCGAATTCCGGGCACCCCCTTGACAGCTTCCACAGCTCCGGGCAATCTTCCGTTACGTAGAAACTAACTTCCGCAATACGGAAGGAGCGCCGAACCCTCATGGGCTACCCGGACCAGCGCTTCGATGTGAACCTTTCGATCCTCTTCACGGAACTCCCGCTCCTGGAGCGCCCCGCGGCCGCCGCCGCGGCCGGCTTCACGGCGGTCGAGCTGTGGTGGCCCTGGATCGAGACCCCCACCCCTCCGCAGGCCGAGCTCGACGCCCTCAAGAAGGCGCTCGACGACGCGGGCACGCAGTTGGTGGGACTGAACTTCTACGCCGGACAGCTGCCCGGCCCCGACCGTGGCGCGCTCTCCGTGCCGGGCACGGAGTCGGACCGCTTCCGCGCCAATGTCGACGTGGCGGCCGACTTCGCCGCCTCGGTCGGCTGCAAGGCGCTCAACGCGCTCTACGGCAACCGCGTCGACGGCGTGGACCCGGCCGTGCAGGACGAACTCGCCCTGGAGAACCTGGTGGTCGCCGCCCGTGCGGCCGACCGGATCGGGGCGGTACTCCTGATCGAGACCCTCAACAAGCCGGAGTCGCCGCGCTACCCCCTGGTGAGCGCACCGGCCGGGATCGAGATCGTCGACAAGGTCAACGCGGCGACCGGTCTCCAGAACGCCAAGTTCCTGCTGGACCTGTATCACCTGTCGATGAACGGCGAGGACCTCAGCCAGGTCATCGCGGACCACGCCGCGAAGACCGGCCACGTCCAGATCGCCGACAACCCGGGGCGCGGCGCGCCCGGCACCGGCTCGCTTCCGCTGGAGCAGTTCCTCGACGAGCTGACGAAGGCCGGTTACGACGGCTGGGTCGGACTGGAGTACAAGCCGGGCGACCGGCCGAGCGCCGAGGCCTTCGAGTGGCTCCCGGCCACCGCGCGGGCAGCCCGCTGAGGGCAGCGAACTCCCCCTCGTACAAACGCTTATCGGAAGGCACCATCATGAGCAACAACCTCCCCAAGGTTGCGTGGATCGGACTCGGCATCATGGGCTCCCCCATGTCCGAGAACCTGATCAAGGCCGGGTACCACGTCACCGGTTACACCCTGGAGCAGGACAAGATCGACCGGCTGGTCGCGGCCGGCGGCTCCGGCGCGGGCTCGATCGCCGAGGCGGTCCGGGACGCCGATGTCGTCATCACGATGGTGCCCGCCTCCCCGCAGGTCGAGGCCATCGCCTACGGCGCCGACGGCATCCTGGAGAACGCGAAGTCCGGCGCGCTGCTGATCGACATGTCCTCGATCACCCCGCAGACCTCCGTGGACCTCGCGAAGAACGCGAAGGACAAGGGCATCCGGGTGATCGACGCCCCGGTCTCCGGCGGCGAGGCCGGTGCCATCGAGGCGGTGCTGTCGATCATGGTCGGCGGCGAGCAGGCCGACTTCGACGCGGCCCAGCCCATCCTCCAGGCGCTCGGCAAGACCATCGTGCTGTGCGGTCCGCACGGCTCCGGCCAGACGGTGAAGGCCGCCAACCAGCTGATCGTCGCCGTCAACATCCAGGCGTGCGCCGAGGCCGTCGTCTTCCTGGAGAAGTCCGGCGTCGACCTCTCCGCCGCGCTGGACGTGCTCAACGGCGGCCTGGCCGGCTCGACCGTCCTGACCCGCAAGAAGGACAACTTCCTCAAGCGGGACTTCGCGCCGGGCTTCCGGATCGACCTGCACCACAAGGACATGGGCATCGTCACGGACGCCGCCCGCAATGTCGGTGCCGCGCTGCCCGTCGGCGCCGTGGTCGCCCAGCTCGTCGCCTCGCTGCGCGCGCAGGGCGACGGCGGCCTGGACCACTCGGCACTGCTGCGCTCGGTCGAGCGCCTGTCGGGGCAGCCCGTCTAGGGCCTGTCCGGCGGATCAGGGTCGGACCCCGGCCGTGATCCGCCGGTGAGGCCCTGGGCCTGACCGGCCCGGCACACCCCAGAGACTTCCGGACGGCGTCGGCGCTGACACCTGTCCTGTCGCGCCCAGGCGTCGGCGCCGTCCGGAACACCACTCGTCAAATTCAACAAACTGTTGACGCCGGGTTCGGGGCGTACTTACGCTCCTGGAGCCCCCGAGACCGTCGCAGTTCAGCAGCTCCCGTACGGAAGGTCGCCCCGACACCATGACGCAGCGTGTGCTTACGACCGAGTCAGGCGCCCCGGTCGCCGACAACCAGAACTCCGCCACCGCCGGTGTCGGTGGCCCGATCCTCCTCCAGGACCAGCATCTGCTGGAGAAGCTGGCCCGCTTCAACCGGGAGCGCATCCCGGAGCGCGTGGTCCACGCCCGTGGCTCCGGCGCGTACGGCTACTTCGAGGTGACCGACGACGTCACCGGCTTCACCCGCGCCGACTTCCTCTCCGCCGTCGGCAAGCGCACCGAGACGTTCATCCGCTTCTCCACCGTCGCCGACTCGCTGGGCGGCGCGGACGCGGTGCGCGACCCGCGCGGCTTCGCCCTCAAGTTCTACACGGGCGAGGGCAATTACGACCTGGTCGGCAACAACACCCCGGTGTTCTTCATCAAGGACCCGATCAAGTTCCCCGACTTCATCCACTCGCAGAAGCGCGACCCGTTCACGGGCCGTCAGGAGCCGGACAACGTCTGGGACTTCTGGGCCCACGCGCCCGAGGCCACGCACCAGGTCACCTGGCTGATGGGCGACCGCGGCATCCCCGCCTCGTACCGTCACATGAACGGCTACGGCTCGCACACGTACCAGTGGACGAACGCCGCGGGCGAGGCCTTCTTCGTCAAGTACCACTTCAAGACGAACCAGGGTGTGCGGTCCCTCTCCAGCGAGCAGGCCGCCGAGCTCGCGGGCAAGGACAACAGCTCGCACCAGACGGACCTGCTCCAGGCCATCGAGCGCGGCACCAACCCGTCCTGGACGCTGTACGTGCAGGTCATGCCGGCGGCCGAGGCAGCGGACTACCGTTTCAACCCGTTCGACCTGACCAAGGTGTGGCCGCACAGCGACTACCCGCTCCAGCGGGTGGGCCGGCTGGTGCTGGACCGCAATCCGGACAACGTCTTCGCCGAGGTCGAGCAGGCCGCGTTCTCGCCGAACAACTTCGTGCCCGGCATCGGTCCCTCGCCGGACAAGATGCTCCAGGGCCGGCTGTTCGCCTACGCGGACGCGCACCGCTACCGGCTGGGCGTCAACCACACCCAGCTGCCGGTGAACGCGCCGCGCACCGCGGTCGTCGACAACTACGGCCGCGACGGGCTGCACGCCACCCGCAACGGCGCCCGCCACGACAAGAACTACGAGCCCAACTCGTACGCGGGCCCGGCCCAGACCGACGCGGCGCTCTCCGCCCCGCTCGCCATCCACGGCTGGACCGGCACCCACGCGGCGCCCGCCCACACCAAGGACGACGACTTCTTCCAGGCGGGTGAGCTGTACAGGCTCATGTCCGAGGACGAGAAGGGCCGTCTGGTCGCGAACATCGCCGGGGGCCTTTCCCAGGTGACCCGCGACGACGTGATCGAGAAGAACCTCGCCCACTTCCACGCCGCCGACGCCGACTACGGCAAGCGCGTGGAGGAGGCGGTCCGCGCCCTGCGCGAGGACTGACTCCCACCGAGCCCTGCTCGCGCCGCGTACCCGGATGAGGGGTGTCACGCGGCGCGGGCAGGACGAGGCCGCGGCGGTCGTGCGATGCCAGTGCGGTGGTGAGGGCCCGGATGCCTCCTCGTTCTCTGACCTGAAGAGGACGAACCCTCCCGGCCCGATCGCCGCCGCCGCGGCCCCTGTTGTGTTGTGTTTCCCGTGCCAGGGCGCGGAGTACGGATACGGTCCCGTACTCCGCGCCCCTCTTCGTGCGCACGCGGGCAGTGTGCCGGTCCCCTGCTCCGCTCCCGCGCCGGTCCCAGGCCCCGCCCCCGAACCCCTGCCCCGCGGCCCCCGGCCGCAGGTCCCCACCACGGCCCCGGCTCCCGGTCCCCGCACGCCCCGCGTTCCGGGGAACGTGCCGTGGCCCCCGCCACCGGAGTCGGGGACGGGGGCCACGGGCCGTCGGCGGGTCGTCAGGACGCCGCGAGCGGGCGGACCGCGGTCGGTGCGTGGGACGGGTCCGTCGCGATGTCCTCGAACTCGTTGACGGAGGCGATGTCCGTACCGCTCATCGCGATGTTCGTGACGCGCTCCAGGATCGCCTCGACGACCACCGGCACCCGGAACTCAGCGGCCAGCTTCTTGGCCTCCTCGAAGGCCGGCAGCAGCTGGTCCGGCTCGGTGACCCGGATGGCCTTGCAGCCCAGGCCCTCGACGACCTTGACGTGGTCGACGCCGTACACCCCGAGCTCCGGCGAGTTGAGGTTCTCGAACTCCAGGTTGACCTGGAAGTCGATGTCGAAGTTGCGCTGCGCCTGGCGGATCAGCCCCAGGTAGGAGTTGTTCACCAGGACGTGGACGTACGGGATGCGGTGCTGCGCTCCGACGGCCAGCTCCTCCAGCATGAACTGGAAGTCGTAGTCGCCGGAGAGCGCCACGACGGAGCCGTCCGGGTCGGCCGTGGCGACGCCCAGCGCGGCCGGGATGGTCCAGCCGAGCGGGCCCGCCTGGCCGCAGTTGATCCAGTGGCGCGGCCGGTAGACGTGCAGCATCTGCGCGCCGGCGATCTGGGAGAGGCCGATCGTCGTGACGTACCGGGTCTCGGGGCCGAACGCCCGGTTCATCTCCTCGTACACCCGCTGCGGCTTCAGCGGCACGTTGTCGAAGTGCGTGCGGCGCTGGAGGGTCGCCTTGCGCTCCTGGGTGGAGGCGGCCCACTGCGAGCGGTCCTTGAGCTTTCCGGCCGCCTTCAGTTCGCGCGCCACCTCGACGAACAGCTCCAGCGCCGCCTTGGCGTCGGAGGCGATGCCGAGGTCGGGGGCGAAGATCTTGCCGAGCTGGGTGGGCTCGATGTCGACGTGGACGAACTTCCGGCCCTTGGTGTAGACGTCCAGCTTGCCGGTGTGGCGGTTGGCCCAGCGGTTGCCGATGCCGAGGACGAAGTCGGACTCCAGGAAGTTCGCGTTGCCGTAGCGGTGCGAGGTCTGCAGGCCGACCATGCCCGCGTTCAGCTCGTGGTCGTCGGCGATGATGCCCCAGCCCATCAGGGTCGGGACGACCGGGACGCCGGTCAGCTCGACGAATTCGACGAGGAGCTCGCAGGCGTCGGCGTTGATGATGCCGCCGCCCGCGACGAGCAGCGGACGCTCGGAGGCGTTCAGCAGCGCCAGGGCGCGCTCGATCTGCTTGCGGGTCGCGGCGGGCTTGTGCACCGGCAGCGGCTCGTACAGATCGGGGTCGAACTCGATCTCGGTGAGCTGGACGTCGATGGGCAGGTCGATGAGGACCGGACCGGGACGGCCGCTGCGCATCAGGTGAAAGGCCCGCTGGAAGACGCCGGGGACCTGCGCGGCCTCCAGGACGGTCGTCGCGGCCTTGGTGACGGGCGCCGCGATCGAGGCGATGTCGACCGCCTGGAAGTCCTCCTTGTGGAGCACGGCGGTCGGGGCCTGGCCGGTGATGCAGAGGATCGGGATCGAGTCGGCGATGGCGGAGTAGAGGCCGGTGATCATGTCGGTGCCGGCCGGCCCCGACGTGCCGATGCACACGCCGATGTTGCCTTGACGCGCCCGGGTGTAACCCTCCGCCATGTGGGAGGCGCCCTCGACGTGACGGGCCAGCGTGTGATGAACCCCGCCGGAGGCCTTGAGGGCCGCGTAGAAGGGGTTGATCGCCGCGCCCGGCACACCGAACGCGTTGCTGACGCCTTCGCGCTTGAGGATCTCAACTGCCGCTCGGGCAGCGGTCATTCGAGGCATTGAGTGCTCCTGCTCGGACCTGGTGGAGTCGGGCTCCGTCGCGCCACCTGAGAGCACCAATTCCGCATTACGGAAAACTGATTCTGTGATACGGAAGTAAATCTAGGGCGCGCCCCGTCGACCGTCAAGAGACGCTGCACACGGCAGGAGAGGGCACACACGGCGAGGGAGGGCGCGCACGGCCGCCGATGCTCCCGCCTGTCCGCGAAGTACGCCAAGTCCCTGCCCAGGGCGTCGCTCTTGGTGGACGATGGGGTCCGGAGCGGAGACGGCCGTCACGGCCGGCGCGGGCGCGTTCCGGTGCGCCGGGGAGGCGCCCGTCGGCCGAGGAGGCCGGGAAGCGCCCGGGGCCGGTGGGAGAACGCCGGAGGGAGTTCATGGTGGAGTCGGTGCCGGTACGCTGTCCGGCCTGCCGCCGCGACCATGCGTACAGTCCGCCCGCCTACCCCTGCCCGTGCGGCACACCGACCGCCCCGCCCTTACTGCCCGGGGCCCAGGTCGTGCCGATCACCCACCGCACCTGGAACGACGACTGGGTGACGGTGCGCTGTCCCGCCTGCGGGCGCCGGGACCAGTGGCCGCAGCCCGAGCTGTGCTGCCCGTGCGGGACGGTGCTGCGCGTCCCGGTCCGGCCGGTGGCGGCATCCGGCGACGAACCCGGGGACGGCCCCCGGCCGGCCGGCCCCTCGCACATCCCGCTGCCGCGCACGGCCCCGGCGCCCCGGCCCGCGTTCCGCGCCGTCGCCATCCACAGCGAGGGCGACGCGCTGGCGACCGCGGCCCGGTATCTGAGGTGGCTGGGCTACCGAGAAGTGGTGCGGCCCCCGAAGCCCTCCCCCGCACGGATCGATCTGCGGGCCACCGGGCTGATGGCCCAGGTCGACACGGCCGGCCGGCCGACCACCCTGCGCGATGTCGAGTGCCTCTGGCTGCACGCGCTCGGCGCGTCGGTCACCGGGGTCTTCTTCTCGCTCGCGGGGTACGCGCCGGACGCCGCGGCGCGCGCGGAGGGCCTTGGCATGCCGCTCTTCGTGATGGACCCGGCGGGAACACCGCAGCCGGTCAACAGCCCCGCCGACGAACTGCTCAGCACCGGGGCCTGAGCGGATCACCGGGCGATATGTCACTCGGCATGCCGGGCGACATACTGGCGGCATGCGCATCCGTACCGCCCGCCGCACAGACCTCCCGCTGATCCAGGACATCGAACGTGCCGCCGGCGAACCGTTCCGCACACTCGGCATGTCCGCCGTCGCGGACGACGACCCTCCGGCGCTCGGGCTGCTGGACGACTACCGCAGGGCCGGCCGGGCCTGGGTCGCCACGGACCCGGACGACCGCCCGGTCGGCTATCTGATCGCAGACCCGGTCGACGGAGCCGCCCACATCGAGCAGGTCTCCGTGCACCCGTCCGCCGCGCGGCGCGGCCTGGGCAGCGCGCTCATCGACCATCTCGCCGGCTGGGCCGGCGAGCACGGCCTGGGCGCGCTCACGCTCACGACCTTCTCCCACGTCCCCTGGAACGCGCCGTATTACGCCCGCCTCGGCTTTCGCACCCTTGACGGAGCCGAACTCACCGACGGGCTGCGGAAGATCAGGGCGCAGGAGGCCGAACACGGCCTGGATCACTGGCCGAGGGTCTGCATGCGGCGCGAGATCCCGCACTCCGGTCACCCCCGGCAGCTCACCGGAGCCGACCGGCAACAGTGAGTGCGATCGGTCACGTTCAGGCCAGGGGGCCACAAATGTTCGGCTCGCTGTCAGTGTGGGGCCTTAAGGTGGTGCACATGGCTTTAACTCCACGGAACACACCTGACGACCGGCCGCGCACGACCCGGCCGACGCCCCCGTCCGCCGCGCGGGCGAACGAGGCGATACGGGCGTTCGTGGACGCTCGCGCCGGCCAGGACTGGTCCTCGGTGGAGTCCGCCGCCTACGAGGTGCTGCTGATCGAATGGGCGGCCGCGACCCGGGGCGGCACCGGCGACATCATCGAGGCCGCCTGACCGCGCCCGGGGCGATCCGGTCCTACTGCCCGTAGCCCTCCCGCAGTTCGATCTTCCGGACCTTCCCGCTGACCGTCATCGGGAAGGTCTCCAGGATCCGCAGCAGCCGCGGGATCTTGTAGTGCGCCAACTGCTCGCGGCAGTAGTCGGTCATCTCGACCAGGGTCGGCGGGTCCCCCGGGTCCCTCGGGATCACACAGGCCAGGATCTCCTCGCCGTAGGTCTCGTCGGGTACGCCCACCACCTGCACATCCGCGATCTTCGGGTGGCCGTAGAGGAATTCCTCGATCTCCCGCGGATACACGTTCTCGCCACCGCGGATGATCATGTCCTTGATCCGGCCGACGATCTGTACGTAGCCGTCCTCCCGCATCACCGCGAGGTCACCGGTGTGCATCCACCGGCCCGCGTCGATGACTTCAGCGGTCCGGTCGGGCTGCTCCCAGTACCCCAGCATCACGCTGTAGCCGCGGGTGCACAGTTCGCCCGCCGTGCCGCGCTCCAGCGTCACCCCGCTCATCGGGTCGACGACCTTGATCTCGATGTGCGGCATCACGCGGCCGACGGTTCCGGTGCGGCGCTCCAGGTCGTCGTCGCGGCGGGTCTGGGTGGAGACCGGCGAGGTCTCCGTCATGCCGTAGCAGATGGACACCTCGTCCATGTGCATCTCGGCGACGACCCGCTTCATCACCTCGACCGGGCAGGGCGATCCGGCCATGATGCCGGTGCGCAGCGAGGAGAGGTCGTACGAGGCGAAGTCCGGCAGGTTCAGCTCCGCGATGAACATGGTGGGGACGCCGTAGAGCGAGGTGCAGCGCTCCTGCTGCACGGCGGCGAGCACGGCGGCGGCCTCGAAGGCGGGGGCCGGGATCACGATGCAGGCGCCGTGCGAGGTGATGCCGAGGTTCCCCATGACCATGCCGAAGCAGTGGTAGAAGGGGACCGGCAGGCAGACCCGGTCCGCTTCCGTGTAGGCGACCAGCTCACCCACGAAGTAGCCGTTGTTGAGGATGTTGTGGTGGGAGAGGGTGGCGCCCTTGGGAAAACCGGTGGTGCCGGAGGTGTACTGGATGTTGATCGGGTCGTCGCAGGACAGCTCCGCCTCGCGGTCGGCGAGTTGTTCCGGCGTCACGGAATCCGCGGCGGCCAGCAGTTCGTCCCAGGACGGGTCGCCTATGAAGTGCACGGCGCGCAGCGCGGGGCAGTCGGCGCGGACCTGGCCGACCAGGGCGCGGTAGTCGCTGGTGCGGTGCGAGAGCGAGGAGACCAGGAGCGAGATCCCGGCCTGTTTCAGCACGTACGCCAGCTCGTGCGCGCGGTACGCCGGGTTGATGTTGACCATGATGGCGCCGATGCGGGCGGTGGCGTACTGCACCAGCACCCACTCCGGGCAGTTGATCGCCCAGATCCCGACCCGGTCCCCCTTGGCCACCTCCGACGCCATCAGGGCACGGGCCAGTTCGTCGACCGCAGCACCGAATTCGGTGTAGGTCCAGCGCCGCCCGGAGGCGACGTCCACGAGTGCCTCGCGGTCGCCGAACGCCTCCATGGCGCGGTCGAGATTGCGTCCTATGGTGTCGCCGAGCAGCGCCGTGGTGCCGGTGCCGTGCGCGTAGGAGAGCTCGCTCACCTCAGTTCCCCCTCGTTGTACTCGGTGCCGGTGCCCTGGGCCGTGCGCTCGCGGAGTTCGATGCGGCGGATCTTGCCGGAGACGGTCTTGGGCAGCTCCGCGAACTCCAGTTTGCGGACCCGCTTGTACGGGGCGAGGACCGCCCGGGAGTGCTCGAACAGCACCTTCGCGGTCTCTTCGCCGGGCTCCCAGCCCTCCGCGAGCACGACGTACGCCTTGGGGACGGAGAGCCGGACCGGGTCGGGAGCGGGGACGACCGCCGCCTCGGCGACCGCCTCGTGTTCCAGCAGGGCGCTCTCCAGCTCGAACGGCGAGATCTTGTAGTCGGAGGCCTTGAACACGTCGTCGGCGCGGCCGACATAGGTTATGTAGCCGTCCGCGTCCCGCGAGCCGATGTCGCCGGTGCGGTAGTAGCCGCCCGCCATGGCCTCGGCCGTGCGGTCCGGGTCGCCGTGGTAGCCGGTCATCAGGCCCACCGGGCGGCCGGACATGTCGAGGGAGATCTCTCCCTCGGCCGCGCCGGGCTCACCGGTGACCGGGTCCAGGAGCTCGACCTTGAAGCCGGGGCTGGGCCGCCCCATCGAACCGGCCTTCAGCAGCTGGCCCG
The DNA here is from genome assembly GCF_044765565.1 of Streptomyces sp. NPDC102437. Lineage (NCBI taxonomy): Bacteria > Bacillati > Actinomycetota > Actinomycetes > Kitasatosporales > Streptomycetaceae > Streptomyces > Streptomyces sp. NPDC102437. The sequence continues at coordinate 15,954 of NZ_JBIWKI010000009.1, forward strand.
GGGTGTTGGCGACCTGGACGGCGGTCTCGGTCTGGCCGAAGCCGTCGCGGATGGTGACGCCCCAGGTGCGCCGCACCGTCTCGATGACTTCCGGGTTCAGCGGCTCACCGGCCGCGACGACCTCGCGCGGCGGGGTCTTCAGCTGGGAGAGGTCGGCCTGGATCAGCATCCGCCAGACGGTGGGCGGGGCGCAGAAGCTGGTGACGCCCGAGCGGTCCATCTCGGCCATCAGCCGGCCCGCGTCGAAGCGGGTGTAGTTGAAGATGAAGACGGTCGCCTCGGCGCTCCACGGCGCGAAGAGGTTCGACCAGGCGTGCTTGGCCCAGCCGGGCGAGGAGATGTTGAGGTGGACGTCCCCGGGCTTGAGGCCGATCCAGTACATCGTCGACAAGTGGCCCACGGGGTAGGACACATGGGTGTGCTCGACGAGCTTGGGGCTCGCGGTGGTGCCGGAGGTGAAGTAGAGCATCAGCGGTTCATCGGCGTCGGTCTCCCGGTCCGGTTCGTAGGTGTCCGGCTGCTCGTCGGCCCCGGTGTACGACAGCCAGCCGGGGACCTCGGCGCCGACCGCGATCCGGGTGTAGTCGCCGGGCACCTCGTCGAACTTCGCGGCGTCGGTGTCCCGGGCCAGGACGTGACGGACCCGGCCGCGCTCCACCCGGTCGCGCAGGTCGACCGGGCCGAGGAGCGGGGTGGCGGGGATGACCACGGCGCGCAGCTTCATCGCGGCGAGGGCGGTCTCCCACAGCTCGACCTGGTTGCCGAGCATGACGAGGATCCGGTCCCCGGCGCGCACGCCCTGGGCGCGCAGCCAGTTCGCGGCCCGGTTGGAGCGGGCGGACATCCGGGCGAAGGACACCTCGGTGCGGCTGCCGTCCTCCTCCACGATGTGCAGGGCGGTGCGGTCGTTGTTCTCAGCGATGGCGTCGAACCAGTCGAGTGCCCAGTTGAAATGGTCGGTCCTGGGCCAGCTGAAGCCCTCGTACGCCGCTTGGTAGTCCTCGCGGTGCTTCAGCAGAAAGTCCCGGGCGGCCCGGAACGTCTCCGTCGCACTGGTTGCCGACATGTGCCCTCCTCATTGCGGACCGGACCGGTCACTTAACATCATGTAAACAGTGACCCAGGTCTCACCACCCCCGAACGGGGGTGCAGCGAGGGGGTGGCCGAACCCCCGGAGCCGGGCAGGAAGGCGTCAGCGTGCCGGAATCCGTCGATGCGGTCGAGATGCAGGCGGCGTTGCTGCGGCTGCGCCGGACCAGTGGGCTGCCGGTGGCCTTCGGCGGGCTGCTCGCCGATGCCCGTCATGCCCGGATCGCCGAGCTGAACGGGGCACAGACCAGCGTGCTGCGCGGGCTCGTCATCTCGGCGGGCAGCGGGCTCGGCGGCAAGGCGATCGCGCTGTCCCGCCCGTGCGCGGTGACCGACTACCACTCCTCGCGCCACATCAGCCACGAGTACGACCTGGCGGTCGCGGAGGAGGGTCTGCGCTCGGTGGTCGCGGTCCCGGTCGTGGTGCGGCGCAGGGTGCGCGGGGTGCTGTACGGGGCGCTGCGTGAGCCGATCACGCTCGGGGACCGTACGTTCGACGCGGCGGTCGCCGCCGCCCGCGACGTGGAGCAGGCCCTGGTTGTACGGGACGAGGTGCAGCAGCTGCTGGCCGTGACCCGGGAGCAGGTCACGGACCCGAGGGCGGCCCCGGAGGCGTGGGAGGACGTCCGCGAGGCCCATCGCGAGCTCCGGGCCCTTGTCCCCAAGGTCGTCGACCCGGCACTGCGCGACGAGCTGCTCGCGGTGTGCGGGCTACTGGCCTCGGCGGCCGGGGCCCGGACGCCGAAGCCCTCCTCCGGGGTGCAGCTGGCGCCGCGCGAGCTGGACGTGCTGGCCTGCGTGGCCGCGGGGGCGACCAACGCGGTGGCGGCGGAGCGGCTGGGGCTGCGGCCGGAGACGGTGAAGGGCTATCTGCGTTCGGCGATGCGCAAGCTGGGGGCGCACACCCGGCTGCAGGCGGTGGTGGCGGCCCGGCGCGCGGGACTGCTGCCGTAGTACTCGTTGCTCACTCCCCGAAGTCGATGAACGTCGCGAACCGGATGTCGTACCCGTCGGTGCCGTCCGCCGACGGCGCCATGGCGGACAGCATCCGTACGGCCTCCTCCGTGACCGCGTCACGATCCGCCCGGCTCAACGTGCCGAAGGGCTGCACGGTGAGCGTCCCCGCCCCGGAGCCCGGCCGTCCACCGTCGCCCAGCCGCCAGACCGCCGCGAGGAACCCGTCGACGAGCACCGTGCCGTACGCCTGGTTGCCGTTGCCGTTGCGCCCGTGGAACCGCGGCGGGATCACGCGGGCACGGTCCGCGTGGCCGAGCAGCACATTGTCGAATTCGGGCAGGAAGCGCGGCGGGGCCGGGGCGTCCTCGTCCGGGCGCGGGGCGTCCGGCAGGTCGAAGAGCTCGCCCCCGTTCTCGTCCCGGAAGGTCATGAGCTGCGGTCGCAGCCGCTCGAACACCTCCCGCAGCCGGGTCAGCCCGGCCCATGACTGCATGTCCTTCACCGAGGCCGGCCCGAAGCCACCGAGGTAGCGCAGCACCGCGGCATCGGGTGCGGGGGCCGGCTGCGACGCGGCGCCGAGCCAGTGCTCGACGGTGGTCAGCGCGACCTGGCCGCTCCTCCCCCAGACCCCGCGCGGGGTGACCTGGACCAGCGGCAGCAGGCAGCGTGCGGCCACGCCCAGGGACTGCGGGTCCGCGTCGGGCCACTCGGCGTGCAACGCCTCGCGGATCTCCCTGGGCGTACGGGGCCGCTCCTCGACGAACTTCCTGGCGACCGACCGGAGCCGGTCCCGGTCCACCCCGGCGAGCCCCTTGCGGAAGATGTTGAGTTCCCGGTCGCGGGCCGGCTGGACCAGCGGGCGCAGGGTGAGCGCGTCGGCGGCGGTGTGCAGGTGGATGGTGGAGCGCAGGGTGACGATGCGGACCACCTCGCGGGACTCCATCAGCCCGGCGAGCTCGCCCGGGTCGAAGCCGTCGAGGCGGGCGTGGAGCTGGTAGTAGGGCGGTTTGGTGTTCTGTGCCTGAAGTCCGACCAGGTGCTCCACGGCGTCCTTCGCGGACATCGCGGTGCGGCGCAGCAGCAACTGGCGCTCCAGCGTGGCGCGGTTCAGCGCGCGGGGGGAGAGCACGGCGGGTGCGGCGGGGTTCTTCCTGACGGCCATGGGGTGCACGCTACGCGGGCTTGCGGACAGCTTCGGTCCTCTTCGGGAAACGCGTCCCGCATCCGTACGCCCCGCCATGCCACCTGGTCGCAGGACCGGGGATCGGGAGACGGCCGCCCGCATCATGGGTCGGTGATCAGTGTCCTGTTCGCCGTTCTCACCGCGCTCAGCAATGGCACCGCCTCCGTGCTCCAGCGCCGTGCGGCCCGTACCGTCCCCGACAGCGAGGCGATGCGCCTGTCGCTGATCGGGCATCTGGTGCGCCAGCGGCTGTGGCTCGCGGGGATCGGCCTGGTGATCGTCGCGGCCGTCTGCCAGGCGGTGGCGCTGGCCACCGGGCCGATCGCCGTGGTCCAGCCGATCTTCGTGATCGAGCTGCCCGCCACGCTGCTGATGGCCGCGTTCGTCATGCGCGTCCGGCTGCCACGGCGGGTCTGGTACGGGGTGGCTGCCGTGACGTCCGGGCTGGCCCTGGGCATGGCGTCCGCGGCCCCCGGCGGCGGCAGTACGAGCGTGCACGGGGTGGCCTGGATCCCCGCACTGATCCTGACCGGGCTCTTCGAGGCAGCGCTGATCGGCGCGGCCCTGGGCAGCCGCGGCAACACCCGGGGCGCGCTGCTCGGCCTCGCCGCCGCGTGCGGGTACGCCCTGACAGCCGCCCTGATGAAGGACGCCATGGCACGGCTCGGAGGGGGCGGCGGGGCGGCGGCGCTCTTGACGTCCTGGCAGCTGTACGCCACCGCGGCGGCCGGGGTGGGCGCGCTGTTCCTCCTCCAGAACGCCCTTCAGGCGGGCACGCTGGTCGCCGTCCAGCCGATGCTGACCCTCGGGGACGCGCTGATCAGCGTGGCGTACGGGGTGACGCTGTTCGGCGAGGAGCTGCGCACCGGATGGTGGGTGTTGCCCGAACTGGTCGCGCTCGCCCTGATCACGGCGGGCTGTGTCGAGTTGGCCCGCTCCCCGCTGGCCTCCGGCAGGCCGGCCCCGCCCTCGGGGAGGGTGAGATGAGCCGGCGCGGGGGTGTCCTCCCCGGCCCGGGGTGATTGCTCCCGATCGGGTCGCGCGGTCGACCGCTCAGGGCTATTCTCCGGTCTAGCCAGGTGTGGCGTACGGGCAAGGGGCCCGTTTCTTTTCTGGGGGTCGGTGTGGTTTCTGGTCGCGTTGTGCGGTTCGACGGAGCTCGGGGATACGGCTTCATCTCGCCCGATCACGGGGGCGAGGATGTCTTCCTCCATGTGAACGACATGCTGATCCCCGAGTCCTACGTACACACGGGCACGGCGGTCGAGTTCGAGATCGAGGACGGTGACCGCGGCCTGAAGGCGTCGTCCGTCCGGCTCGCCGAGGGACCCGACGGGAAGCCGCTTACTCCGCCGAGGACGGTGGGCGTGGCCGCTTCCGGAGGGCCCGACGACGACACCCTGTGCGATGTGCTCAGCGCGGCCGAGTACACCAGGGACGTGACCGACGTACTGCTGGAGTCCGCACCGTCGCTGACGGGTGCCCAGATCCTGCAGATCCGGCGCGGGCTGCTGCAGTTCGCCAAGAACCACGGCTGGACCGAGGGCTGACACCCCGGGGCGTACCCGGCCGTTCAGCCGCTCGGCTCCCGCACCACCAGCGGGGTGCCGAACACCTGGTGTCCACCGCTGGCCAGCATGCGCACCTCGCCCCGGTCGCTGATCTCCGCGCGCACGATCCCGGTCTCGTCCTCGTAGATCGGGAAGCCGCCCGCCCCCGACTGTTCCGTGCGCCGGACCGTCACCGTGTCGTCCTCGACCGCGGACGCCTGAAATACCAGCTGGTAGCTCTCCGGGTAATCCATGACCGTTCTCCGATAGCGAATGGGGCAGAGGGCATGTTCCGCCCGCATCTTCCATGGTCCCCCCGACCGGTCCGCGGCGCCCGGGCAGCAGCCCACGGCTGGGGCCTTTCGTTCGGATCGAGCCCCTGCGTGATCCAAACGAAAGAACCTGGGGCCGCTTTCCTCGCCGCCCACGGCCGGGCGGGCGGGAGACCGTTATCCTGAAGCCATACGGGCGGTTCGACAGCACTCGGGTTCATATCGCATGAATGACCCCCTTTCTCCCGAGTCGTGTGCACGGCATGCACGCCCGGGATCCCGAAACCGGGAAGGGACAACGCCATGAACGATGCCGACAGGGGAGACGACGTCTACCAGCCCCAGCAGCAGCCGGAGGCCTCGGACCTCACCGAGCAGCTCGACGTCGCGGACACCCTGGACAACCGGGGGCTGACCGACGCGCTCGACGAGGGCTACTCCCCGCCCGAGCGGCCGTGGGCGGTGGAGGACCGGGGCACCACCGCCGCCGAACAGCACGACGGCGAGACGCTGGACGGCCGCCTGGCCCGCGAGCTCCCCGAGTCCTCCGACCTGGTCGGCGACGGTCTGGGGGACCTGCCCGACGGCGACGGCGAGCTCTGGGACGCGGAGGTCGGCACGGTGCGCGCCGGCCGGCTCACCCGGCAGCTGGACATCGACGAGCCGGACACCATGGCGGGCGAGGACGTCGGGATCGACGGGGCCGGCGCGTCCGCCGAGGAGGCCGCCATGCATGTGGTCTCGGACGGCCGGATCTGAGACGGCGCCTCCCCCTCCCCCTCGCCGTGGAACGGGCCGCGCGGACATTACCCCGGAGGTAATCGACGCCCTCCCCGGCATCGGACATCGTGTTCCTCACCAGCACACGAGAGCCCGGCCGGTAGCCGGGACACGAGGAGAGGGCATCGCGATGACCGCATACGACGAGTCCGTTCAGCGCTACTTCGCCGCCTGGAACGCGGCTACCGACGAGGAACTGGCAAAGGCCGTGGCGGCCGCCTTCACCGAGAGCGCCACCTACACCGACCCGCTGGCCGATGTGCGCGGCCACGAAGAGCTCGCGGCCACGATCGACGGCGCTCATCAGCAGTTCCCCGGCTTCGAGTTCCGGCTCACCGGCACGCCGGACGGCCATCACGACATCGCGCGGTTCGGCTGGGAGCTGGTCTCCACCGCCGACGGCTCGGCGCCCGTCGCCGGCTTCGACGTGATCACCCTCGCCGACGACGGACGCATCACCTCGGTCAGCGGCTTCCTCGACCGGGTGCCCGGCGCCTGAACGTCCGCCGGAGGCATGAGGCGGGCCCCACACCGCACCACCCGCCTCAGGCCGGCTCGTCGAGGAACTTCCCGCCCTCCAGAAGGGTCTTGAGCGTCGAGAGGATCGCGACCCAGCCGTCGCTGACACCCTCCAGCATCCTGCTGTCCGGGCTGTCGAACCCGTCATGGGTGAGCGTCAGCTTGATCCCCAGCTCGGGTTCCCCGGCCGGTTCGATGTCGAAGGCGACCTTCGACCGCTCCCGGACGGCCCGCTCCCACTCCTCGTCCGAGGCGAAGTCGAACATCTGGCGGTGCATGGGCTGGAGGGTGTGCCAGGTGTACGAGAGCCGCCTGCCGGGCTCCGCCTCCAGAACCCGCTGGCCGACCTCCTCGAACTCGCCGTCCGGATCCATCTTCCAGCGGACCGGAGCGCCGGGCTCCCAGGTCGAGTCGGGGCCGTAACCCCCCATGTAGATCTTGATGAGCTCGGGGTCGGTCAGCGCGTGATAGAGCTTCTCGGCGCTGGTCTGGATATAGATGGCGTAGACGAACTCGGGCTTGTCCATGACGGTTCCTTCCCTCACTGGGTGTCGGCGAAGTCCCGTCCCGCCGGGGCGGGCGAGGTCAGTGACTGCCCCGGGAGTGCGGCCGGGTGTGTTGTCCGGACAGGCCCCAGTCCGGGGGCCGGCTCCAGCGGGCGGTCGGTGAAGAATCGGGCCGCGAGGTCCGCGACGTCGTCCGGACGCTCCAGGACGACCCAGTGGTCGGACTCCCCGATCGTGACGAACCGGCTGCCCTCGATCGTGGCCGCGAAGGCGCGCTGCCGCTCCGGCGAGGTCACCGTGTCGTGCTCGCCCGCGAAGACCAGGGCCGGTACGCCGGACAGCCCGCCGGAGAAGTCCGGCCGGTGCCCCAGTGCCCGGTGCAGCGACAGCGCGGCGTGCGGGGAGCCGGTGAGGGCGTACAGGAACGAACGCCTCACATAGCGACGCGCCAACTCGCCGCGATGGACCTCGCGTTCGGGGTCCTGGCACATCAGCACCCCGGCGGCCAGTGCGGCCAGTCCCTCCAGGTCGCCGGTCTCCAGCCGGTCGACGGCGCGGCCCCACCGGTCGCGCTGCTCGTCGGTGATGTGGGCGGGCACTCCGCCGAGCATCAGCCGGGCGATCCGGCCGGGATGCTGCTGTGCGCAGCCGAAGGCGATGGAGGTGCCGTAGGAGAACCCGAAGAGGTTGGCCCTCTCCACGTTCAGATCGTCGATGATCCCGGTGACGGCGGCGTGCAGGACGTCGTCGCCCGCACCGGGCGGGAGCAGGTCTGCGTCGCCCATGCCGGGCAGGTCGGCGGTGACCACGGAGGCGAGCGGCCCCAGGTGGTCGTCCATCTGTGGCCAGCCGTACATCCCCTGGAGCGCGCCGCCGAGGATGATGACCGGCTCGGTGCGCGACAAGGGCTGTCTCAGTACCCGGTAGCCGTAGCGCAGCCCGTCCACCGACAGGGTCCGGATGATCTCGTCGGCCATGGTGGTTCCGCCTGCCTCTTGGTTTCCGGGTCAGGCCCTGGTGAGAACGAGTGCGGCGTTGTGTCCGCCGAAACCGAGCGAGGTCTTGACGGCCGCGTCGAACGTTCCCCGCCTGGCCTCCTTGCTCACCACTTCGATGGGGATCGCGGGGTCGGGGGCGTCGAGGTTCACGGTGGGCGGTACGAGTTGGTTCTCCAGCGCCAGCACGGTCAGTGCGGTCTCGATGCCGCCGGCGGCGCCCAGGGTGTGTCCGGTCATCGCCTTCGTCGAGGTCACCAGGGGGTGCTCGCCCAGGACCCGGCGCAGCATCGTCGCCTCGATGAGGTCGTTGGAGACGGTCGAGGTGCCGTGGGCGTTGACATGGCCGATGTCCCGGGGCGCGATCGCGGCGTCCGCGAGCGCCGAACGCAGCGCCCGCTCGATGCCCAGCCCCTCGGGGTCGGGGGCCACGGCGGAGTGGGCGTCGCTGGAGGCGCCGTAGCCGGCGATGTGCGCGCGGACGGTGGCGCCGCGGGCCAGGGCGTGTTCCGGCCGTTCCAGCACGAGGAGTCCGGCGCCCTCTCCAACAACGAAGCCGTCCCGGTGGGTTTCGAAGGGGCGGCAGGCCGCCTCGGGGTCGTCGCGCCGGGTGGAGACGGCCTTGAGCTGGCAGGCGCTGGCGATCAGCAGCCGGGAGCAGACCGATTCGGCGCCGCCCGCGATGACGATGTCGCAGGCTCCGGTGCGGAGCATCTGGTGGGCGGTGCCGATGGCGACGGTGCCGGAGGAGCAGGCGGTGGAGACGGCCTGGCTCGGGCCGAGGGCGCCGAGGTCGGTGGCGACGCTGCTGGCCGCGCCGTTGACGACGGTGAGCGGGGCGAGTTTCGGGGAGACCCGGCGTGCGCCGCGTTCGGTGAGGGTGGTGTGCTGCTCGTCGTAGAACGGCAGTCCGCCGTGGGCGGAGCCGATCACGACGGCGACCCGTCCGCCGTCCCAGACCGCGGGGTCGAGACCGGCGTCGGCGACGGCCTCGCGGGCCGCGATGACGGCGAGTTGGGAGAAGCGGTCCATCAGCCGCGCGGTCGCCACCCCGAGCAGTGCCCGCGGGTCGAGGCCGGTGATGGTGTACATGAAGTCGCAGGGCAGGCCGTCGAGTTCGGGCCGGTGCGGCACCGACGGGGCGCTGGACGCCTCATGGACGGTGCGCCAGGTCGCTTCGGCCCCGGTGCCCGCGGCGGTGGCCATGCCGATTCCGGTGACGCCGGCGGCGAACGGCTCGGGGCGGTACGGGCGGCCCGTCACGCGGCTGCCTTGCGGTGCACCAGGTCGACGAGCTGCCCGACGGTGTCCCGCGAGGACAGCTGGACATCGTCCAGATCGACGCCCATCCGGTCCTCGATGATCAGCCGCAGTTCCTCCAACGCCAGTGAGTCGAGACTCAGATGGCGGAGCGACACCTCCGGGGCGATCGCGAGGGGGTCGGTGCCGAAATTCGCCACCAGCAAGGTGCTGATCTCTTCTGTCGTGCTCATTGTGGCGCTCCTGCGCTCTCGTACGCGGTGACGCCCTGCCGCGTGAGGTGTGAGTGTCATCGGGGGACGCCGACTGGCCCGGAGGAACCATTTATACGCCTTCGCGAAGGTCGAGCCGGTCGGCGTTCCCTCGTGCGGTGGGGGGGCCGTCCAGGTGTACGAATTCAGCGGTTCACGGCGCTCGACGGGCCTCCCGCCGCCGGTGCCCGGCCCGTGAACTCCGCGATCACGACGATCGACGCGACTCATGCGGACGGGCCCGCGCTCTTCCCGACCATGTCCACCATGCGCGCGATGCGCCGCCTGAAGCCGGAACCGGTGCCGGACGAGACGCTGGAGCAGCTCATACAGGCGGCCGTCTGGGGTCCCAGCGGCGGCAACATGCCGTGTTACGAGTACGTCGTGATGACCGACTGCGGGGTGATGGCCCGTCTGGCGCCGCTGTGGAAGCGGTGCGTGGACGCCTATCTGGCGACGACCGGGAAGGTACGCCCCGAAGGGCATGGACTACGCGGCGTACGGCCGGATGGTCGCCGCGATCGAGTACCAGCACGACCACTTCGCCGACGCGCCGGCGCTGATCGTGCCGTGCTACCGGTTCCCGGAGCCGCGCCTGGACGAGGAGGGGCTGCTGGCCTCCGCGCAGGCCCTCGGCCCGGCCGCGTCCGAGCACATGGTGAACACCCGGCCGCGCTTCCAGGCGCTCGCCGAGGGCTCCTGCGTCTATCCGGGCGTGCAGAACGCCCTTCTCGCCGCGCGGGCCCTGGGGCTCGCGGCGAACATCCCGTCTGGCATCTGATGCTGGAGCAGGAGTGGAAGGAAGCCCTCGGCATCCCCGAGGACATGCACACCTATGCCGCCATTCCGGTCGGATGGCCGCAGGGCAACTTCGGCCCGGTGCGGCGGCGCCCGGTGGCGGACGTCATCCACCGCGACCGCTGGTAGGACGACCCCCCTGTCGGTCCCGCCCTGTGACGGCCCGTCCACCGGCCGGGCGGGCCGCCTGATTGGGCATCAACTCCATTGGAGTGAGCGCCAGTTCGACACACCTGCCAATGATTGTCATGCACTTGGCGGATAGATACGCTGAGCGGGCTTCACGGCCCTCGGCCCACCCCACTCGGGCCCGGGGGCCGTCCCCTTTCCTCTCTTCCCCCCACCGAGCAGGAGCAGGTATGCCCAGCCGCGCCGCCGCCCACACAAAGGGCCGCGCATCCGTCCTGGCGGCCCTCACCGCCACCGTCCTGACCGTGACCGGCACGCCGGCCTTCGCCGCTTGGGACGACAGCCAACCCATGGACCGGGCGTTCACCCGGGCCGCCGCGGAGTTCGACGTGCCGCGCGATCTGCTCGCCGCCGTCGGCTACGGCGAGACCCGGCTCGACGGCCACTCCGGGCGCCCCAGTCAGGCAGGCGGCTACGGCGTGATGCACCTGGTGAGCAACCCCACGAACCGGACGCTGGAGCGGGCGGCGGCCCTCACCGGCAAGCCGCTCGCCGAACTGCGCACCGACACCGGGGCCAACATCCTGGGCGGCGCGGCGGTGCTGCGCGCCTACGCGGACAAGCTCGGCCTCGACGCCCGGGACCGCGACGACATCGACGCCTGGTACCCGGCCGTCGCCCGGTACGGCGGTGCGCAGGGGGCCGCCGCCACCCTCTACGCCGACACCGTCTACACCTTCCTGGCCTCCGGGCTGCACACGGTCGTCCCCGGCGGTGAGCGGATCTCGGTGACGAGCCGTCCGGTCGCCCCGCACAAGGGTGCGCTCGCCGATACCGATGTACGTACGCAGAGCCCCGACTACCCCTCCGCGAAGTGGGTCCCCGCCGCCCCGAACAACTTCGCCCCCGGTCGCTCGGCCAAGATCGGCAAGGTGGTCGTCCATGTCACGCAGGGCTCGTACGCGGGCTCGATCAGCTGGTTCCAGAACCCGACCGCGCAGGTGAGCGCCCACTACGTGGTGCGCTCCTCGGACGGCGAGATCACCCAGATGGTGCGCGACAAGGACACCGCGTACCACGCGAAGAGCGCCAACGCCTCGGCGCTCGGCATCGAGCACGAGGGGTTCATCGACGACCCGTCCTGGTTCACCGACACGATGTACCGCTCCTCGGCGGCGCTGACCAAGTCGCTGTGCGACCGCTACGGGATCCCGAAGGACCGGGCGCACATCATCGGGCACAGCGAGGCACCGGGCAACAACCACACCGACCCGGGGCCCTACTGGGACTGGAACCGCTACATGGAGCTGGTCGGCGGGAGCTCCGGCGGCGGCAACAGCGGCGACGGGCTGAGCTTCACCTCGTACGCGACCCAGCAGAGCGGCTCGACGGGCGCTCAGGTCAAGGCGGTCCAGCAGCTGCTGAACGACCAGGGCTACCCCACGGGTTCGGTGGACGGCAGTTTCGGCCCGGCGACGAAGACCGCGGTGTCGGCGTACCAGGCGGCGCGCGGGCTGAGCGCCGACGGTGTGGTCGGGCCCAGGACGTGGACCGCGCTGCTGTCGGCCGGGACGACGCCGAGCCTCCAGCAGGGTGTCTCGGGCGACGGCGTGAAGCGGCTCCAGCGCTCGCTGACCGCGGCGCTCGGCACGACGGTCGGCATCGACGGCAGCTTCGGCCCGGCGACGGTGACGGCGGTGCGCAACTACCAGACGAGCCGGGGACTGACGGCCGACGGCATCGTGGGGCCGGGCACCTGGGCGGCGCTGTAGACGGGCCGCTGACGGGCTTTCCGCGCGGGCGGGCGGGGCGGGTGCGGACCGTCCCGCCCGCTCGCGGGATCCATGTCACGTTCAAGTAACCTGCCGGAAACCCTTGACGTTTCTCCTGGCGCGTTCTTAACCTCACTGCGTAGTTCGCATTCCTTGCAGTTCACGTGCTGCGGCGCTTTCCGCAGTGTTTTGACAGGCACAGACATAGACCACCTGTCGGTGGTTTCGTCATGCCTGTTTTTTTGTGCTCCCCGTGCCGCCGATGGGTCTTCCTCGAAGGCGGATTCATGGCACAACGTCCGAGCGTCAAAGGCGTCGGCGACGTCGTTGCGCTCATCGATGGGCTGGGAAAGATCACCGGCCGGGCGCAGGTCATCTGGTTTCTCGTGTTCGGCGGGCTGTTTCTCGACGCCTATTCGAATGCCGCGCTGAGCGCCGGTCTGGGGCCGATGACGACCCAGATGGAGCTCACCAGCACGCAGGTCTCGATCCTCACGGCCACCGCTCCGGCCCTGGCGATCATCTTCAACCCGGTCGGCGGCTGGCTCGCCACCCGGATCGGCCGCGTTCCCCCGCTGCTCATCGCCAAGGTGTTCGCCATCGCGGGCGCCCTGCTGGCCGCATTCGCCGGCGACTTCACCGTCGTCTGGCTCGGCCGGGTCCTGGTGGGTGTCGCGTACGGCATCGACTTCGCCGTCGCCATGGCGCTGCTGGCCGAGTACACCCCCGCGAAGCTGGGCGGCCGGCTGAACCTGTGGCAGGCCGTCTGGTACGTCGCCACCACCAGCAATCTCGTGCTCGCCCTGGTCTTCTTCAACCTGGACGTCGGCGCGGACATCTGGCGCTGGTCGGTCGGCTCGGCAGCGGTCGTCGCCGTCGTGCTGCTGCTGGGGCAGTGGCTGATGCTGCGGGAGAGCCCCACCTGGCTGGCGAGCAAGGGCCGGCTGGACGAGGCCGTGGTCAACCTGGACCGGATCTACGGCATCCAGGCCGTCGCCGGGAAGCCGGACGAGGCGACCCGCGCCGCCACCGAGGCCCCCGCCATCGGCTTCCGGCAGGCCGGGCTGCTCTTCAAGGGCGAGTACCTGCCGCGCACGGTGCTGTCCTCGGTCATCTCGCTCGGGCAGTCGATGCAGTACTTCGCGGTCGGCTGGTACCTCCCGCTGATCAGCCTGACGATCTTCGGCGAGAGCTTCGAGAAGGCGACGATCGGCTCGATGGTCTTCAACGCCTTCGGGATCGCGGGCGGGCTCCTCTCCGCGTACTTCGGCCGCCGGCTCGGGCTGCGGCTCAGCTCCGCCGCCGGCTTCGCCGGGGTGTTCGTGGCGCTGCTCGCGATGGGGCTGACCTTCGAGAAGGTGCCCACGGCCGTGGCGTTCCTGCTGCCGGTGCTGTTCATCCTCTGCCACTCCGCGGGGCCGGGTGCCAACGGAAAGTCCATCGCCGCGCTCTCGTACAGCAGTGACGTCCGTGCGCTCGGCACCGGTGTCACCGGGATGGTCGGCAGCTTCGGCAGTGTCGTCGGGCTGTACGTGTTCCCGCAGATCAAGGACTCGCTCGGGCTCGCCGACACCTTCCTGGTGCTCTCCGTCGTACCGCTGCTCGGCCTGATCACCTGCCTGGCGATCAAGTGGGACCCGACGAAGGCCGCCTCCCCCGACGAGGCCGCCGGACAGGACCGGGCCGCCATTGCCGCCCGGTCGGGTGCGCCGGAATCAGCGGAGTCCGTGACCGCGCGCTGACCGGCCGCCGGGCCCGTCGCACCACACGATGGTCACCTCCCCTCCCCCTCCCTCCGCACAGCTCGCTCGCGATGCTCGTAATGAAAGGGCTGCAATGACGCAGACGCTCCCCGGCGCCGCCCCACGGCGCGGTGTGCTGTCCATCGACGAGGGCACCACGGGCACCCGGGCCGGAGTCGTCCTCGACTCCGGCGCCGCCCACGAGGTGTTCTACCGGTCGATCGAGGTCAGCCATCCGGACGACCTCTCGGTCGAGCAGGACCCGATGGAGATCTGGACCGCCACCGTCGAGGTGGCGCGCCGGGCCGTCGGCCGGGCCCGCGAAGAGGGCATCGAGATCACCGCGGTGGCGCTGTCCACGCAGCGGGCGACCGCGATGCTGTGGGACCGGGTGACCGGACGGCCGCTGCTGCCCGCGGTGGTGTGGCAGGACCGGCGGCACGCGGCCGAGCTGACCGCGTACGAGGCGGAGTGGGACGCCGCCCTGCTGGCCCGGCAGGGCCGGCCGGTCGGCGCCCGCGCACCGTTCCTCTGGGCCGCCAGGCAGATCGCCGCGCACCCGGAGGTGGCCGCCGCGCACCGCGAGGGCCGGCTGCTCTTCGGCACCGTCGACACCTGGCTGATCTGGCGGCTCACCGGCGGCGCCGTGCACGCCACGACGCCGACGAACGCCGCCTCCACCGGTGGCTATCTGCTGGAGCGGCACGCCTGGGACGAGGAGTGGATCGGCCACCTCGGCTTCCCCCTCGACCTGCTCCCCGAGCTCCGCTCCGACGACGCCGGATTCGGCACCACCGATCCGGCCGCCCTCGGGATCGCCGTCCCGCTGGCCGCCTCCATGGGCGACCAGCACGCCGCACTCGTCGCGCTCGGCGGCCTCGCCGCCGGGCAGGGCATGTGCGTCTACGGAACCGGCGCCTTCGTCGACGCGGCGACCGGCACCACGCCCGCCCTGCCTCGGCCGGACATCTCCGGGGTGCTCGCCCAGCCCGGCCGACGGCAGGGCGACATCAGCCACTACAGCCTGGAGGCGTACACCTCCACGGCGGGTTCGGCGCTGCGCTGGCTCTGCGACGACCTGGGGCTGTTCGCATCGCCGAAGGAGCTCGGTGAGGAGGCCGGCCGGGTCCCCACCCGGCCGGGCCGCACCCCGCGTTTCGTCCCGGCGCTCGCCGGGGTCCGTACGCCGGTCTGGCACCCGGAGGCCACCGCCTCCCTCACCGGGCTCACCCTCGCCACCACCCGCGCCGACCTGGCCCGCGCCGTGCTCGACGGGATCGCGCACTCGGTGTGTGACCTGATCGACGGGGTCGCCGGCACCATGGGCACCCCGTTCACCCGGCTCCGGGTCGGCGGCGGCGTCTCCGGCAGCGACCCGCTGATGCGGATCCAGGCCGATCTGACGGGCCTGCCGCTGGAGCGGGTCTCCGACTCCGCCACCGCCAGCCTGCGGGGCACCGCGTATCTCGCCGGTGTCGCGCAGGGCCTGTGGTCGTCGCTCGAAGAGGTCGTCGAGGCACAGCCGCCCGGCCGGATCTTCGAGCCCTCGATCACGGCGGCCGAACGCACCGCGCAGCGCTCCGCCTGGCGCGACGTGCTCATCGCCCACCTGAACGACCCCGCCCTGCTCCCCCTGCGGGACCCCGAACCTCACACCCCCCACTGACGGCCCCCCGACCGTCTCCCGGCGGCCGGTACCGACCACGCGGCCGCCGCACCGAAACACCAGGAGTTGATGTTGTGATCACCATGCCCGCCCGGAAGCCGCGGCGCAGCGCCGCGGCGACCCGCCGAACGCCCCTGCTGCTCGACCGGGCGGCCCTCAAGCGCCGGCTGGCCGACGACACGTACGACGTCCTCGTCATCGGCGGCGGCATCACCGGGGCCTACGCCGTGCTCGACGCGGCCTCGCGCGGGCTGCGCGCGGCGCTGGTCGAGAAGGACGACTTCGCCTCCGGTACGTCGTCGAAGTCCTCGAAGATGGTGCACGGCGGCCTGCGCTACATCGAGCAGGGCAACGTCAACCTGGTCCGCCACTCGCTCCTGGAGCGGCACCGCTTCCGCAAGAACGCCCCGCACCTGGTGCACCGGCTGCCGTTCCTCTTCCCGATCCTGGAGAAGGAGGGCATCTTCGACGCCCGCCTCGCCAAGGGCTTCGAGGGCCTGCTGTGGACGTACGACCTGGTGGGCGGCTGGCGGATCGGCAAGCTGCACCAGCGGCTCACCGTTCCCGAGGTCCTCGCGCAGGCGCCGACGCTGCGCGCGGAGAACCTCAAGGGCGGGCTGATGTACTTCGACGCCCGTACCGACGACGCCCGCCTCGTCCTCACCATCGTGCGGACCGCCGCCGCGCTCGGTGCGACGATCCTCAACGGGGCCAGGGCCGAGGGCCTGCTGATGCAGACGGGCAAGGTGTCCGGCGCCCGGGTCTCGTCGGACGGCGACACCTTCGACATCCGCGCGCGGGCCGTCGTCAACGCCACCGGCGTCTGGACCGACGAGCTCGACGCGAAGGCGGACGACAGCCACAAGCCGCAGGTCAGGCCCGCCAAGGGCGTCCACATCGTGGTGCCGTGGGACAAGGTGCGGATCAACTGCACGGTCACCGTGCCGATCCCCGGCCGGGCCCGCCGCGCGACCTGCACCCGCTGGGGCAACAGCGTCGTCCTCGGCACCACCGACGAGGACTACCAGGGCTCCCCCGACGACGTGCACTGCACCCGCGAGGAGATGGACTTCCTGCTGGAGGGTGCCAACACCGCGTTCGAGGGGAAGCTCACCCCGGACGACGTGGTCGGCTCCATCGGCGGTCTGCGCCCGCTGGTCGGCGGCAAGGAGGGCGCGACCCTCGACATGCGCCGCGACCACCACATCACCGTCGGCCGCACCGGCATGGTGACGGTGACCGGTGGCAAGCTCACCACCAGCCGGCACATGGGCGAACTCGTCATCGACAAGGTGATGACCGTCCTCGGCCGCAAGGGCAGGAGCCGCACCACCGACCTCCCGCTGCTCGGCGGCGCCGGTTACGACGCCGAGGCCGTCGCGGCCTCCGGCGGCATCGCCGCGCACCTCGGCGAGCGCTTCGGCACCGAGGCCCGCTTCGTAGGCGACCTGATCCAGGACGACCCGTCGCTGGCCGAGCCGATCGTCGCGGGACTCCCGTACACCAGGGCCGAGGTCGTCTACGCGGCCCGCGCCGAACTGGCCCGCTCGGTCGACGACGTGCTCTCCCGCCGGATGCGCGCCCGGCTGTTCGCCCGGGACGCGTCCGCCGAGGCCGCCGGGGCCGTGGGCGCGATCCTCGGCCGGGAACTGAACCTCTCGGAGGCCGAGGTGGAGCGTTCGGTCTCCGAGTACCTCGCAGCCGTCCGTCACGAAAAGTCCGTACTCCTCGAAGGGGCAGCAGCATGATCAGCCGTCAGACCATCACCCACCCGTTCAACCGGGGCAACTACACGATCGGCGCCCCCAGCTTCGCCAAGTGGGCGCAGAACACCCCGATCGGAGACGGCGAGGCCGCCCTCCAGGTGGACCCGGTCGAGGTCCCCGAGACCGTGATCGAGGCGCTGCGCGAGGCCGCGCACGCGGTGCACACCGCCCGCGAGGAGGTCGTCTCCCGGACCCGCGACTGGTGGGCCGGCTCGATGATCGGCGAGACCGAGGGCCGTCCCGCGACGCCGGACGCCGTGATCGTCGAGGCGGCCGACGCCGACCAGGTCGCGGCCGTGCTGCGGATCTGCCACGAGGCGGGCATCCCGGTCACCCCGTCCGCCGGGCGCTCCAATGTCACCGGCGCGGCGCTGCCGGTCTTCGGCGGCGTCGTCCTGGACGTCTGCGGGCTGAACGCGATCACCGGCTTCGACGCCGAGTCCAACATCGTGGACGTCCAGGCCGGCATGTTCGGTGACCTCTTCGAGAAGCAGCTCCAGGAGGAGTACGGCGTCACCACCGGCCACTGGCCGTCCGCGTTCGCCGTCTCCACGGTCGGCGGCTGGATCGCCTGCCGCGGCGCCGGCCAGCTCTCCACCCGCTACGGCAAGATCGAGGACATGGTCGTCGGCGTGGACGTCGTGCACGCCGACGGTACGCGGGCCACGTACGGCGACTACGCGCGCGCCGCGGTCGGCCCCGACCTGCGCCAGCTGTTCGTCGGCTCCGAGGGCACCCTCGGCGTCATCGTCTCGGCCCGGCTGCGGGTCCACCCGCTGCCGGAGTACGCGAACGCTGTCGCGTACGGCTTCAAGACCTTCGCCGAGGGCCTGGACGCCTGCCGCAAGATCATGCAGCGCGGGGCGACCCCGGCCGTCCTGCGGCTGTACGACAACCTGGAGTCCGGCACCCACTTCGGCCACCCGGAGACCAACCTCCTGCTCGTCGCCGACGAGGGCGACCCGGTCATCGTCGACGCCTCGATCGAGGTGGCGAAGGAGGTCTGCGAGGCGTACGGCCCCGAGCTGGACAGCAAGGCGGTCTTCGAGCGCTGGCTGGACGAGCGGATGCTGGTCGGCAAGTCCGCCGACGGCTTCAAGCCCGGCCCGGGCTTCGTCGCCGACACCCTGGAGATGGCCGCGTCCTGGACCGACCTCCCGGTGATCTATGACGAGGTGGTCGCCGCGATCCAGTCGGTGCCCGGCACCCTGGCCGCCTCGGCCCACCAGTCCCACGCGTACACCGACGGCGCCTGCGTGTACTTCTCGCTGCGCGGCGACGTGGCTCCCGAGTCGCGCCGCGACTGGTACCGCTCGGTGTGGGACGCCGCCAACGCCGTACTGATCGAGCACGCCGCCGCGCTCAGCCACCACCACGGCTGCGGTCTGCTGCGCGGCCCCTACGTGGAGGAATCCCTCGGGGCGGGCTTCGCGACCTTCGTCGCGGTGAAGAAGGCCCTGGACCCGGCCGGCATTCTCAACCCTGGCAAACTGGGCCTTCCCAGCCGATTCGGTACGTCTCCGCTGAACTGACCCCAGGGCCGCTCGTCCGGATCCGGCCGATCCGGCGTGATCCGGACGAGAGGCCTCAGGCCGGCAGCAGCCACGAACCCCTCCCTCTCAGGCAGGCCCTTGCCATGACCCCTTCCCCCTCCAGGTCCGGTGCCGCACTCGACCCCCGGCTCACCGCGGCGTTCGCCGAGGTGCCGGTCGTCGCGTCGGTGGTCGGCACCCAGCCGCTGCGCGAGTTCCTGACCGCACCGGCGAAGGTGTGCATCCTCGCGTCGTTCGCGGTGGGGCAGCTGCCCCAGGTCGTGCCGGCGCTGGGCCGGGCGGGGAAGACCGTGTTCGTGAACGTGGACAGCAGCCCCGGTCTGGCTCAGGACCGGGGCGCGCTGGAGTTCATCAAGAACATGGGCGCGCACGGCGTGGTCAGCACCCGGCTCTCCCTCATAGAGAAGGGCCGCCCGCTCGGCCTGCTGACGATGATGAAGGTGTTCGTCACCGACCGGTCCAATCTGCGCCGCTCCACGGACGCGATCTCGCGCGGGGCGCCGGACCTGGTCGAGATCATGCCCGCCCCGATCATCGCCCGGATGAGCGCGCAGGCACAGCGCGCGATGACCCCGTCGGTGGCCGCGGGCTTCGTGGAGACCCCCGCGGACGTGGCACTCGCGCTGGCCCTCGGCTCGGCCGCGGCCGCCACGTCCGACCCCCGCCTCTGGCACCTGCGCCGGGACCAGCTGCCGCCGGTCCCGCCCGGCGCCCTCAAGAGGCCCGCCCCACCCCAGGAGTGACCCCCATGACATACGTCGTCGTAGCCCGCTACCGCACCAGGGCCGGCGAGGAGGACACCGTCCTCCCCCTGCTCGACGCGATGGCCGCCGCCTCCCGGGAGGAGCCCGGCAACCTCGCCTACCGGATCCACCAGGGCACCGAGGACCCGCGGGCGATCGTGCTGTACGAGGAGTACGCCTCCGAGGCCGACTTCACCGAGCACTGCGCCACCCCGCACTTCCAGGAGCTCGTGCTCGGCAAGGTCGTCCCGCTGCTGGAGAGCCGCGACGTGCTGCGCTGCGCCCCGCGTCCGGAGGTGGCGGCGTGAAGACCCGTGCGGTGGTGCTGCGCGGGACGTCGACGGCCCGCCCGTACTCCGGTACGCGCCCGGTCGAGGTGGAGGAGCTGGAGCTCGGCGCCCCGCGCGAGGGCGAGGTGCTGGTACGGATCGCCGCCGCCTCGCTCTGCCACTCGGACCTCTCGGTGGTCAACGGCGACCGGGTCCGCCCGCTGCCGATGGCGCTGGGCCACGAGGCGGTGGGCGTCGTCCAGGAGACCGGACCCGGCGTCGGCCGGGTCTCCCCCGGCGACCATGTGGCGCTGGTCTTCGTGCCGAGCTGCGGCTTCTGCGGCGACTGCGCGGCGGGCCGCCCGGCCCTGTGCGCACAGGCCGCGGCGGCCAACGGTTCGGGTGCGCTGCTGCACGGCCCGTCGCTGCTGACCGACGCCGCCGGCAACCGGGTCCACCACCAGCTGGGCGTCTCGGCGTTCTCCGAACACGCGGTACTGGCCCAGGAGTCGGTGGTCCCGATCCCCAAGGACATCCCGTTCACCGTCGCGTCGATGTTCGGCTGCGCGGTCCTGACGGGGGCGGGCGCGGTCATCAATACGGCGGCCCTGCGTCCGGGGCAGTCGACCGTGGTCTACGGCCTGGGCGGGGTGGGCCTCTCCGCGGTGCTCGGAGCCAGGGCGGCGGGGGCGTACCCGATCATCGCGGTCGACCCGGTCCAGGAGAAGCGCGAACTGGCGCTCCGGCTGGGTGCCACGCATGCGTACGCCCCCGATGAAGCGCTGCGGCAGATCCGCGAACTGACCTCCGGCGGAGCCGAGTCGGCGGTGGAGGCGGTGGGCAGCCCCAAGGTCATGGCCGAGTGCCTGAGCGCCGTGGCCCGGGGCGGCAAGGTCGTCTCGGTGGGCCTGCCCGCACCGGACCGGGTGCTGGAGGTCCCGGCGCTGGCGTTCGCGGGCGAGGGCAAGTCGTTGCTGGGCTCGTACATGGGCGACGCGGTGCCGCGCCGAGACATCCCGAGGTTCCTGGACCTGTGGCGGGCGGGCCTGATGCCGGTGGAGCTGATGCACACGGGCACACTGCCGCTGACCGACATCAACGCGGCGCTGGAGGAACTGGCTTCCGGCCGGGCCATCCGCCAGGTCATCGACACCTCGGGGATGCTGGACGCCTGACACCCGGCGTGATCCGTGTCCCCGCCTGCGGCGCCCCCGGCTGTCCGGGGGCGCCGTCGGCCCTCACCTGTCGGCCTCCTCGGTCTCCGGCGCGGCCGTGGGCGTGAAGTGCAGGAAGATCTTGCGCCGGCTGATGCGCCATCCTCGCTCTCCGCGCACGATCACATCCTCATAGGTCACGCTTCCGCACTCGCCGTCCGGTCCGGCACCGATTCCCTTGGACCGGGCATGGACCCGGCCGTCCCCGGCCTCGGTGAGGACGATGTTGGTGACGTGGTGGCCGACGGGCGCGCCCGGCTTGCCCGACCGCGCCCGCGCCATGTCCCGGAAGGCGGCCAGGCCGTGCACCTCCCCGTGCCCGAGGTTCGAGGTCTCGTAGACGATGTCCTCGGTGAACAGCTCGTCCAGCCGGTCCAGTTCGTCGTTGTCGACCAAGTGCCCGTGCAGGGCGAGCAGTTCGGAGATGTCCAGACGGTCCTCGACACTGAGCGTCATCGCCGGTCCTTTCGTGAGAGCTCTCGCGACGGTGCGGCAGTTATACGGGGGTGCTCCCCCGGCGACCCGGCACAGCACCGCTCACACACCGCCGTGGCCCGGCGAGTTCATTCCGGTGGAGCAACCGCGCGGCGACCGTAACGAAGCAGGACCACCCCGTTGCCGAATTCCCGGGTCTCGGCCAACCGGAGGCCGGTCCGGCCCGCCGAGGCGGGGAAGAGGGGCTTGCCCCGGCCGATGACTACCGGATGGACGTAGACGCGGTACTCGTCGACCAGGTCGAGCCGCATGAAGGTCGCGGCGAGATCGGCGCCCCCGAGACACAGGTCCCCGCCGGGCTGCGCCTTCAGCGCCGTGATCTCCTCCGCGTCGACCTCCCTCCTGATCGTGGCGTTCCGGCCGGCGTGTTCCAGGGTCCGGGAGAACACGATCTTGGGCGTCCCCCGCCAGATACCGGCGAACTCCGCCTCGATCTCGGTGGCGGAGGGGTCAGAGTCGGCGGTCGGCCAGTAGTCCTCCATGAGCTGATAGGTCACCCGGCCTTCGAGGAAGGCGCCCATGCCGCTGAGCAGCTCGTTGAAGTGACGGTGCAGTTCGTCGTCGACCAGGTGCCAGTCGATGTCGCGGTCCGGCCCCTCGATGAAGCCGTCGAGGGACACCGAGGCCATCAGGACGATCTTCCTCATCGCAATCCTCTTCCGCCGCAGACGTCGCGCCGCGCGGTTGCCCGGCGCCAGAACAGTTGACGCCCCGGCCGCGCGCCTGGCAACGAGTGACACGCATCGCGGACGGGGGCGGGCAGGGTCAGTAGTGGCCCGTCCTGCCGTCCAGGAGCTCCCTGATCGCGTCCAGATGTCCCGCGTGCCGGGCGGTCTCCTCGATCATGTGGAACATGATCCAGCGCAGGCTGGCGTCCGACGCATCGAAGTCCGGATGCCGTCCCACATCGTCGAGCGACTGTGCCGCGAAGGTCTTGTTCGACACCGCGACCTGCCGGTCGTAGTCGTCCAGGAGCTCCGCGAGCGGGACGCCTTCGACCCTCATTTCGGCGTCCTCGGGTTCGTCGAACATCGGCCCCACGGCCGGGCGTCCCAGCAGAACGACCTCGAACCAGAGGTGCTCGGCCCAGCGGAGGTGTGACATGACACCCGCAATCGTCATGAGCGGCGAGGACGGCAGGACGGGGCTATGCGCGTCCGCCTCCGAGAGTTCCTCGCACTTCCAGCGGGCGGTCGCGCGTTGCGTGTCGAGCCAGCCGACGAGCTGGGTCCGCTCGTCCGCTCCGTGGGCGGGGCGCTTGCGGGAGGGATACGAGGAGAGGTACGGAGAGGGCGACATGGGCGTCGAAGCCACCCGAGGCGATGTCACATATCACAGCGCATATCAGCGATGTCACGCCTCACGACGCACACCGGCCGGCGCGATGCCCAACTCCCCCTCCACCCGGGCCTGTCGCCCTGATACCTTGGCCGACATGTTCCTCTCCCGTGCGTAGGACCCCGTACCGACCGCACCCCTCGTTTCCGCCGGGTGCGGCACTCCGGTGTCCCCGCATGCCCGCAGCGCCCTCTGCCGCGCTGCCCTCACGAGGAACGTATCGATGCTTTCGCCATCACCCGTGCCTTCGCGCACGCCTTCGTACGCCACCGTCCTGCGTACCCCTCACGCCGCCCGCACCTTCGGTGCCGCTCTGCTGGGGCGGCTCTCGTACGGGATGGTCTCGCTCTCTCTGATGCTGGCGGTGAACGCGAGCGTCGGCTCGTACTCCGTCGCCGGTGCCGTCATGGCGCTCTTCGGGGCGACCAGTGTCTTCCTCTCCCCCGCCCGTGCCGCGCTGATCGACCGGCACGGGCCGCGCCGGGTCCTGCCGCCGCTGGCCGGGGTCTACGCGGTGCTGCTCGCCGCCCTCGCGTACGCCACCTGGCGGCCGGGGGCCCCGGCGCTCCTGCTGGCGGCGCTCGCCGCCGCCGCTGGGGCCTTCTCACCACCGCTGGGGCCGGTGATGCGGACCCTGTGGAGCGGTCTCGTCACCGACCGGGAGCTGTTGCGGCGCGCCTACAGCCTGGACGGTGTCGCCGAGGAACTCCTCTTCGTCAGCGGCCCGTTGCTGGTGGGGGTGGTGGTGAAGTCCGCCTCGCCCGCGGCCGGGATCGCGGTCAGCGCCGCGCTGATCCTCGTGGGCACGCTGGCGCTGGTGTCCTCACCGGCGGTACGCGCTGCGGGCGTGGCGCCGTCGGACGACAAGGCCGCCCGACCGGACGACCCGCCGGCCGGGCGGCGGCTGCTCGGCGTCATCGGGCTGCGGCACGCGATGCTGGTGACGGCGGCCGTGGGGTTGTGCCTGGGGGGTCTGGATCTGCTGGTGGTGGCATTCGCCGAGCAGCGCCACCAGGGCACGGAGGCCGTGTCGTGGGTGCTGGCCGCGCTCTCGGCCGGAAGCGCGGTCGGGGGACTCGCCTACGGCGCCGTCTCCTGGCGGGCCTCGAACCGGGCGAGGCTGCCGCTGCTGGCCGCCGGACTGGGAGCCGCCGTGGCCGGGGCCGGACTGTCGCCCGGTGTGTACGTGCTGGCCGCGCTCGCCGCGGTGGCCGGGCTGTTCGTCGCGCCCGCGCTGACCACCGCGTACCTCATCGCGGACGAGTCCGTGGGCGCGGGCAGTCGTACACAGGCGGGTGCCTGGGTGAACACCGCGGTCAACGCCGGGTCGTCGGTGGGTACCGCGGCGGTGGGTCTGCTGGTGGACCGGCTGCCGCCGGCCGTCTGTTTCGCGGTCGCGGCGGTGCCCGCGCTGTTGTGTGCGGCCGTGGTGGCGCGCGGATCGGTGGCCCGGGGAGCGGTGGCGCGCGGCGCGGTCAGCCGCTCGTGACCGTGGAGGTGCGCACACCGGATCCGTCCGGTGTGCGCCACTCCTCCCAGACCGCGGCCAGGTCCGCCTCGATCGCCGGCGCCACCGCGTCCAGCAGCCGTACCTGAGCCCCCGGCCCCGGCAGGTCCATGCGGTACGGGTGGGGCCGGCCGGCCGGGGCGGCGCCGAGGGCGGTGACCGAGCCGATGACGCGGTTGTGGCCCAGGATGCCGGGGAGTTCACGCAGGTCCGGGTCCATGAGGTCCAGGTCCTCGACCAGCAGCTCGCAGCCGTCGTACGTGGCGTGCGTCATCGCCCGGACACCGCCGCCCCGCTCTCCGGAGCGCCCCAGGACCAGGGTGTCGCGCCACAGCATTCGCGCCCCGGCCGCCAGTGTGACCGCCATCGAGCGCTCGACCGCGGCACCCGTGGAGATCACGAACGGCCGGGCGTCCCAGCACAGTTCACCGCCCTGCGCGATGTCCACCCGGGCCCGCCAGCTCGACGTGCCGCCTCGATGGTCGTACGCGACCAGGCCGGACGGCTCGACCAGCTCAGCCGGGCGCCGGGGCCGACCGAGAGGTCCAGCAGCAGATCGTCGCCCGCCAGCAGGCCCGCCCGGGTGCCGACCAGGGCGATCCGCAGCCGGTCGGGGGGCGGCAGCAGGGGGCGGGGGCGAGGAAGGCGCCCGGACGCAGTTCGCGGGCGATGTGGCGGTTCGAGCCGTCGCGCTCCACGGCGCCGACGGTGGGCTCGGCGGACTCCGCGGTCACGAGCCGTCGTGGCTGTGACTGTGGGGGGCCATCGGGCCCGGGGCGGTGGGGATGTTGGTTCCTGATCGTTCGGCGGGCAGCACGCCGGCCGAGCGGAGGAAGCGGGCGTCCTCGTCGGTGTAGATGTCGTTGGTGACGACGGCCATGTCGAGTTCGCCGGCCAGCTCGCGGCAGAGGGTGGCGAGGATCGAGCTCTTGCCGGTGCCGACCGGGCCGGCGACGCCGAGGCGCAGGGCGCGCGGCCGGTGGGTGTGCTCGTGTGTGTGCTCGTGGGTGTGCCCGTCGGGCGCGGCGTCGAGGTGCTGGTCAGGCAAGGAAGAGTCTCCGTTCTCGTTGTGCGTGTTCGAGCGCCCACTGTTCGGTGAGCGGGGGCGTACGGGCGGGCAGTCCGGCCGGGGTCCGTACCGCGAGGGCCTCGGCCACCGCGGCCGCCGCGTGCGGTTCGGCGGCGAGAATCCAGGCGACCGAGTCCAGCGGATCGCCGGGCAGCAGCTTGAGCGCCGCCGAGGTGATGGTCTGGAGTTCGTCGTAGACGACGCCCCGCGCCAGCCCCTCCGGTGACACCTCCATGACGGCCCCGAGTGCGCCGAGGGCCACCGGCCGCAGCGGGCGGGGGCGGACCCCGGTCAGGGCGGTGACCGCCGGCTGGCCGGGGGCCAGCCTGCGCACCAGGCGCTGCACGCCGCCGCCGAGCGTCGCCGATGCCTCGCGCAGGGGTGCGGCCGGGGTCCGGGCGGCGAGCGCCTGCTGTACGGGCCCGTAGTCCACCGGGTCCTGCCCGGCGGCCGGCAGGGCGAGTACGGCGGCGGCTGCCTCGGCCAGGTTCCAGGCGCCCGGGGTGACCGTGGTGGCCTTGGAACCCTCGGTGGCGCCGGTGCCGCCACCGATGACGGTGGTGGTGCCGGTGGCGAGGGCCTCGTGCAGGGTCTCCGGCATGAGGAAGTGGACGTGCGTGTCGATGGCCGTAGAGCGACGCATAGGCGGCGCGGGTCATTCGTGCCATGTCACATGCCATCCGTTCGCGCTGCCCACAGGTCGTCCGCTCGGGCGGCCCGGGTGCCCGGGACGACGATGCCGGGCACCTTCCGGCGGCCTCCCAGTTCGACGAGGGTGACCTCGGCGCCGACTCCGGGCTCGAAGCGCAGAGAAGTACCGGAAGGAATATCGAGCCGGAATCCTTCGGTCAGGCGCCGGTCGAACGAAAGCGCCGGATTCTCGTCGGGAAAATGCAGATGGGATCCGATTTGAATGGGACGGTCGCCATCGTTCACCACGGTCACATGCAATTGCGTACGGGTGTCATTGATTTTCAGTTCGCCGGCTCCGGTCCGGATCTCGCCCGGGATCACGGGATCGGCGAGGTGATCGTGACGAGCTTGCGCCCGTCCGGGAAGGTCGCCTCGACCTGGACGTCATGCAGCATCTCGGGAACACCTTCCAGCACGTCAGCGCGGGTGAGGACGCTCCGCCCGGCGGCCATCAGGTCGCTGACGCGGGCACCCTCGCGGGCGCGTTCCATGGCCCAGCAGGAGAGCAGCGCGACGGCCTCGGGGCAGTTGAGGCGGACGCCGCGGTCCCGCCTGTCACGAGCGAACATTCCGGCGACGCTCAGCAGCAATTTCTCCGTGTCGGACGGAGTGAGAAACATGGGGAAATCTCCGTGGCGACAGTCCACGGAATTTCCGGAATCACCTTTGCCACGTTCCTCTTATAAGCCTCCCGACCACGCCATGGCAACTTGCAGCGCTCCGCGATAAGTCCCTTTCTACCCTTATCGCCCACCATATACGGGCAAAGTAGATAAATTTTGTCCATCAAGAAACAGTGGAGAGAGGCGGCCGTACCCCCCGGCGGGGGCGTACGGCCGCCTCAAGGGCAAAGCTCAGCAGCTCACTTCAGACCGAAGGCCCGGATGATCTCCTGGTCGATGCCCAGTCCGTCGGCCGCCTCGGCGTGCGCCTTGAGCGAGACGAACGAGCCGGCCTTCTTCGGGGTCTTGAACCGGGCGGTCCAGGAGCCGGCCGCGTCCTTGCGGAGCCGCACCGCCTCCCAGCTCTCCCCGTCGTCGTAGCTGACCGACAGCGAGGCCCCGGTTGCCTTGACCGCCCCGTCCAGCCACTCCTGCGTACCGGAGGAGAGCCCGACCTCGGTCAACTGGCCGGCCTTGACGTCACCGGCGAGGTCGGTGTTCACCCGGTAGTCCAGCTGGAGCATCGGGATGTCGGCCTGGAACGGGCCGTTCTCGTCCATGGCCCCCGAGACGAAGTTCCACTCGGTGTGAGTGCGGGTGGACGTCCGCCACCTGTCGGTGTCCCGGGCGGAGTCGAGCACGAAGCGGTACGGCAGCTTCTCGGCCGAGACGTCCCAGGCGAAGCCCGCCCGGCCCGCGACCTTCTTGACCAGCTTGTCGCCCTGGTAGAAGGCCGTGGTGGTGGTGTCGTACTCGTCGTCCGGCATGGCGCCCGAGTGGCCCGCGCCGGAGTCCGTCCACGGGGTGAAGTTGAACTGGATGTCGTTGTAGACGGACCGGAACGGACCCCAGTAGCCGGTGCCCAGACGCGGGCGGGTGACCGGCGCGAACCATTCGGCCGGGTAGGTGCGGCCCGCCGTGTAGTCAAGATCGCCGCTGCGCATCTCCTGCGCGGTACCGCTCCCGTCGGTGTTGAGGACCGAGTGGTTCTCATACCAGAAGGAGGCGCCCGGAAGCGGGGTGACCCACTCCTCGCGGGTACCGGGGAACTTCTCGTACTCCTCGAAGCCGAGCCCCGGACCGTAGTCCGGGATGTCGTAGCGGTAGCCACCGCCGAGCACGTCCTGGTGGCCGTAGAAGGTGTTGTTCACCTTCGCCAACTGGCGCTCCGACGGAGCGAACTCCAGCGAGCGGTCCGGAACGACGCCGTCGTGGCGGTCGACCAGGTCGTACACGTAGCGGGCGAACTTCCGCTGCGTGATCGTCACCTTCGAGCCCTGCCGGGCCGACCCGATCAGCTTCTCGCCCGCGAGGCGCTGGACCGAGGCGACCGGGATCGTGGTCTCGGAGCCGTAGAGGGCGTACCGATCCATGTCGACGCCGTCGCCGTCGTTGACGACGAAGAGCGCCTTGGCGCCCGCGGCCACCGCGTTGACGGCCCGGTCCTCGGGAGCGACCGCGTCGCTGCGGCGGATGACGACCGCCTTGCCCTTGACGTCCAGGCCCTTGTAGTCGGCCGCGGCACCGTTGCCCGCGAAGACGGCGGTGAGCTTCTGCGTGCCGCTCTCCGCGACCGGAGCACCGCGCTGCGCGGTCACCGGGACATCACGGCCGCCGACGGTCAGATCGATCAGCTTCTCGCCCTGCCGCCAGCGGGTCAGGAACGAGAAGCTGCCCTGGGCGACCTTCTTGGTGGGGCTCGCCCACAGCTGGTCGTACGTCAACGGGATCTGGTACGCGTCGCGCAGGACGGTGCCGTCCGGTGCGGTACGTGCCATGTCATATCGCAGCTGCCGGGTCTGGGTCTCCTTCGGTGTCCGCGCACTGACCTTGCGGGCCTTGGAGGCGTCGAGGGTGACCGTGGAGGCCTTGTCCAGGATGATCTCGGGCGCCGCGAGGAAGGCGACGGCCTTGGAGTCCGCGCGGTCACCGGCGACGTCGGCGGCCGCCCACGCGGTGTAGTTCCCCGGCGGGAGCCGGAGCGTGTTCTCGCCCGACACCTGGACGACGCCCAGGTTCGGGTCGCCGAGCGCACCGAGGACGACCAGGCCGTCCATCGGCTTGCCCGCGCGGTCACGGAGCTGGAGCGTCAGGTCGTACAGCTCCTGCTCCTTGTTCAGGGCGAAGCCGGTGTGGGCGACGGTGGTGCCCGCCGCGTCCTTGGCGACGACCTGGCCGGAGAACCGGGTGTTGTTCGCGACCTTGGACGGGTCGAGCGACAGCACGGCCTCGGCGGTGGAGCCGGCCGGGACGGTGAGCTGCTTCGCCGAGAGGGTGTAGGCGTCGGAGTCCGTGTCCGTGGCCAGGTCGAGCGTGACGTCCTTCGCGCCCGTGTTGCGGTAGGTGATGGTCCGCTCGGCGACAGGGTCGGACGGGGAGTGCGGCCAGTCGTACGAGGCGACCGTGACGGAGCCGGTGGCCTCGATCGTGGTGTCGACCGCCGCCTTCACATCGAGCCGGCCGGTGCCCTGCTCGTACGGGGTGTGATCCGGCAGCACCTTGGACGAGCTCATCAGTGCGTCCTTGATCCGCTGGCCCGACCAGTCGGGGTGACGCTGCCTCAGGATGGCCGCCGCGCCGGCGACATGAGGGGTCGCCATCGACGTACCCGACATCGACCGGTACATCCCGTCGACGCCGGGGACCGACTGCGAGGCGGCCGCGTTGATGTTCACGCCGGGCGCGGAGAGGTCGGGCTTGAGTCCGTACGAATTGACCAGCGGGCCCATCGAGGAGAAGTCGGCGCGCTTGTCCTGCTTGTCGACGGCGGCGATGGTGAGTGCCTTCTCCGCCGAACCGGGCGAGCCGATGGTGCCCGCGCCGTACGCGTTGCCCGCGGCGATCACGAACAGCGGACCGCCGTCGGCGGAAAGGGCGTCGACCGCCTGGGACATGGGGTCGGAGCCGTCGTCCGGGATGCTGGAGCCGAGACTCATGGAGACGACGTCGGCCCCTTCGGCCTTCGCCCACTCCATGGCTTCGATGATGCCGGAGTCGGCGCCGGAGCCCTCGTCGCTGAGCACCTTGCCGATGATCAGGCCTGCGCCCGGCGCGACACCCTTGTTGACACCCTCGGAGGCGGCGCCGGAGCCCGCGATCGTGGAGGCGACGTGGGTGCCGTGACCGTGCCGGTCGACGACCTCCTCGCCCGGCACGAAGCTCTTGGTCTCCAGGATGCGGTCCTTGACGTCCGGGTGCGTCGCGTCGATGCCGGTGTCCAGGACGGCGACCTTGGAGCCCTTGCCGTCGTACCCCTCGGCCCATGCCTGCGGGGCGTTGACCTGGGGTACGGAGTCCTTGAGCGCGACCTCCGCCCGGCCGTCGAGCCACAGCTTCGCGACGCCGCCGTCCAGCGAACGGGCCGCCGGGGTGTTGGTGATGCCGTTCCAGAAGGTGCGGGTGGTGTCCTTGTCCGCCTTCAGCGCGGCGCCGTGAATGCTTTCGAGGGTACGGACCTTCTTGGCGCCTCGGGGGGCGGCGGGCAGCGAACGGGCCTTGCCCGCCGGGTAGGTGGCGATCACCGGGATGCCGCCCGACCGCTTGTCGTCGTAGCCCATCTTCGCGAGCGCGGTGACATTGAACAGCCTGCGGTCCAGCTTGCCGGCCGCGAGCAGTGCGGTGGCCTCGTCGGGCAGTACGTAGATGTCGTCGCCGGCCTGCTGGACGTGCACCCCGCCGACCGCGCCGTCGGGGCGGTCCACGGTGACGGTGTCCTGCTTGCCTGCACCGTCGGTGTAGTGCACGACGTCGCCCGTGAGCAGGGTGATGTCGTACTCCTGGGCAGAGGGGACCCGGCGGTCGGCGGGCCGGGGCCCGCCCGGGTCGGCGGCGAGAGCGGAGCCGGCCGCGGGGACCAGCGCACCGCTCACGAGGGCGACGGCGGTCGCCAACAGCAGCGCTCCGCGCCCCGGACGGGTAGCTCTCGCCCGGCCGGAGGCGGAGGGAGGTGTAGGAGTCATGCTGCTGATCTACCGTCAAAAGCACGGCTACGGCCGAGTTCGAACCTGGCGTGAAGCCGCCGTGGCGGCAATCCGCCCTCAGCGGTCGCGCTCCAGGACCGGTTCAGGGGCGGGTTCGAGGCCGGTTCAGGCCACGGAGTTGATCGCGCCGGTGGGCGGCCGGCCGGCCTCGTGGTGGATCGGCGTGTGCGCGCCCTTGAGCGGTACTCCGCTGCCGCCGCGCCTGTCGGCGACGATTTCCGCGGCGATCGACAGCGCGGTCTCCTCGGGGGTGCGCGCTCCGAGATCGAGGCCGATCGGCGAGTGGAGCCTGGCCAGTTCCAGCTCCGTCACACCGACCTCGCGCAGCCGGTCGTTGCGCTCCAGATGGGTACGGCGCGAGCCCATCGCCCCGACGTAGGCGACCGGCAGCTTCAACGCCCGTTCCAGCAGCGGGACATCGAACTTGGCGTCATGCGTGAGGACGCACACGACGGTGCGGGCGTCGACCTCGGTCGCCGCGAGATAGCGGTGCGGCCATTCGACGACCAGTTCGTCGGCCTCGGGAAAGCGGGCCTTCGTGGCGAAGACCGGGCGGGCGTCGCACAATGTCACGTGGTACCCGAGGAACTTGCCCGCCCGGACCAGTGCCGAGGCGAAGTCGATGGCCCCGAAGACGATCATCCGGGGCGGCGGGACGCTCGATTCGACGAGCAGGGTGAGCGGCTGCCCGCAGCGCGAGCCGTCGGCGCCGATGGTGACGGAGCCGGTGCGGCCCGCGTCCAGCATGGCGCGGGCATCGGCCGCGGCGGTGCGGTCCAGCTCCGGGTGTCCGCCGAGCCCGCCCTCGTACGAGCCGTCGGGGTGGACCAGCAGGGGGCGGCCGATGAGCTCAGCCGGCCCGTCGGTGATCCTGGCGAGCGCCGCCGCCGTCCCCCGTGCGGCGGCGGCGAGCGCGGCGGCGAACACCGCCCGTGCGGGGTCGTCCGCACGGACCGGTGTCACCAGGATCTCGATGACACCGCCACAGGTCAGTCCGACCGCGAAGGCGTCCTCGTCGCTGTAGCCGAACCGCTCGCGCACCGCGGCGCCGTCGTCCAGCGCCTGCTCGCACAGTTCGTAGACGGCGCCCTCCACACACCCGCCGGAGACCGATCCGATCGCCGTGCCGTCGCGGTCGACTGCGAGCGCGGCTCCGGGCTGCCGGGGCGCGCTGCCGCCGACCGCCACGACGGTGGCCACGGCGAATTCGCGTCCCTGCCCGACCCACCGGTTGAGCTCTTCGGCGATGTCCAGCATGGCGGTTCTCCTTCTACGGTGTGCGGAGGGGCGGACGGGGCGGCGGGACCGGCCCGGCGCCGGCCGTTTCGGTGCGGACCGGCCCCGTGCGGACCGGCCCGGGTTCTACTTGGCGCCGATCCAGCTCTCGATCGGGCTGAGCGCGAAGTACACGACGAATACTGCGGTCAGTGCCCACATGAAGGCACCCACCTCACGGAACTTGCCCTGCGCCGCCTTGATCGCGGCGAAGGAGATCACTCCCGCGCCGACACCCGCGGTGATCGAGTAGGTGAACGGCATCAGTGCCACGGTCAGGAAGACCGGCACGGCGACGGCGCGGTCGCTCCAGTCGACGTGGCGGGCGTTCTGCATCATCATCGCGCCGATGACGACGAGTGCGGCGGCGGCGATCGGCCCCGGCACGATCTGGGCGAGCGGGGTGAAGAACAGTCCGGCTGCGAAGAGCAGACCGGTGACCACCGAGGACAGGCCGGTGCGGGCACCCTCGCCGACGCCGGTCGCCGACTCGATGAAGACGGTCTGCCCCGACGCCCCGGAGACGCCGCCGATCGCGCCGCCCGCACCGTCGATGAACAGCGCCTTGGACAGGCCCGGCATCCGGCCCTTGCTGTCGGCGAGTCCGGCCTCGGTGCCGACGCCGATGATGGTCGCCATCGCGTCGAAGAAGCCGGCCAGCACCAGGGTGAAGACGATCATTCCCACGGTCATGGCGCCGACCTCGCCCCAGCCGCCGAACTCGACATGGCCGAAGAGCCCGAAGTCGGGCATCGAGACCGCGCTGCCCTGCAGTTCGGGTGCGCTGCCGCCCCATGCCTCGGGGCTGATGTCGGTGACCGCGTTGACGATGACGGCGAGGACCGTGCCGACGACGATGCCGATCAGGATCGCGCCGGGCACATTGCGGGCCTGGAGCATGAAGATGAGCAGCAGGGTGACGCAGAAGAGCAGTACGGGCCAGCCGGTGAGCTGTCCCTCGGTGCCGAGTGTGACGGGGGCGCCCTTGCCGACGAAGCCGGCGTTGACCAGGCCGATCAGCGCGATGAACATGCCGATGCCGATGGTGATGCCGTGTTTCAGGGCCAGCGGTATGGCGTTCATGATGATCTCGCGCAGCCCGGTGACGACCAGCAGCACGATCACGGCGCCATACATCACGCACATGCCCATGGCCTGCGACCAGGTCATATGGGGTGCCACCTGGGTGGCGAGCACGCCGGAGACGGAGAGTCCCGCGGCGAGGGCGAGGGGCACCTTGCCGATGAATCCCATCAGCAGGGTGGAGACGGCGGCGGCCAGGGCGGTCGCCGTGATCAGCGCCGCGTGGCTGAGCCGGTGGTTCGCTACGTCCGGCCCGGAAAGCAGGAGTGGGTTGAGTAGAAGGATGTAACACATCGACATGAACGTGGTGATGCCGCCGCGCACTTCGCGTGCGACGGTGGAGCCACGGTCGGAGATGTGGAAGTACCGGTCGAGCCAGGATCTTCCGGCGGGGACGCGCGAGCCTGAGCCCGCGTCCTCCGCACCGGTCCTGGGCTCCACTGACTGCTGGGTCATGATGCCTGACTCCCAAGGTTCACAGGGGCACCCGCGATGAAGAATCGAGATGCGGGATTTGGGATGACTGCGCGGGCGGCACGACCCGGGGGACGGCCCGAGACGAACTGTTCATGCAGAGTGGAATGTGACGTGGTACTGCGATCTGACGTGCTGCAGCGGTGCGTTGCGTAGCGCGGCGCTGCGGTGCTCCGGGCGGCGCGGGCGGCGGAAGTGTGACGTTCCTGGGAGGCACGCACCGCCCGGAGAGTTCTTTTGGAGCCGCGGCTCAGTTGCCGGTGAGGTGCTCGGGTCGTACCGGCGTCCGGTTGAGCTCCAGGCCCGTCGCGTTCCGGATCGCCGCGAGGACGGCCGGGGTGGACGACAGGGTCGGGGCCTCGCCGATGCCACGGAGCCCGTACGGGGCGTGGTCGTCGGCGAGTTCGAGCACGTCGACGGGGATGGTCGGCGTGTCGAGGATCGTGGGGAGCAGGTAGTCCGTGAAGGACGGGTTCCTGACCTTGGCGGTCTTGGGATCGACGACGATCTCCTCCATCACCGCGATGCCCAGGCCCTGGATCGTGCCGCCCTGGATCTGGCCGACGACGGAGAGCGGGTTCAGTGCCTTGCCGACGTCCTGGGCGCAGGCCAGTTCGACGACCTTGACCAGGCCGAGTTCGGTGTCGACCTCGACGACGGCACGGTGGGCGGCGAAGGAGTACTGGACGTGGCCGTTGCCCTGTCCGGTGCGCAGGTCGAACGCCTCGGTGGGCCGGTGGCGCCACTCCAGCTCGATGTCGACCGCCTCGTCCTCCAGTACGTCGACCAGGTCGGCCAGCACCTCGCCGCCGTCGGTGACGACCTTGCCGCCCTCCAGGAGCAGTTCGGCGGTGGCCCACGCGGGGTGGTACGTACCGAACTTGCGGCGGCCGATCTCCAGGACCTTCTCCCGGACGGCCTCGCAGGAGTGCTTCACGGCGCCGCCGGTGACGTAGGTCTGGCGGGACGCGGAGGTGGAGCCGGCCGAGCCGACCTGGGTGTCGGCCGGGTGGATGGTGACCTGGGAGACGCCGAGTTCGGTACGGGCGATCTGGGCGTGGACGGTGACACCCCCCTGCCCCACCTCCGCCATGGCGGTGTGCACGGTGGCGACGGGTTCGCCGGCGACGACCTCCATGCGCACCCGGGCGGTGGAGTAGTCGTCGAAGCCCTCGGAGAAGCCGACGTTCTTGAGGCCGACCGCGTAACCGATGCCGCGTACGACGCCTTCGCCGTGGGTGGTGTTGGAGAGCCCGCCGGGCAGGGCCCGTACGTCGGCCTGTTCACCGGCCACCTCCCACTGACGCTCGGGCGGCAGCGGCATGTCCTTGACCCGGCGCAGCAGTTCGGCGACCGGTGCGGGCGAGTCGACGACCTGTCCGGTCGGCAGGAGGGTGCCCTGCTCCATGGCGTTGAGCTGCCTGAACTCGACCGGGTCCATGCCGAGTTCGGCGGCGATCTTGTCCATCTGGGCCTCGTAGGCGAAGCATGCCTGTACCGCGCCGAAGCCGCGCATGGCGCCGCACGGCGGGTTGTTGGTGTAGAGCGCGATGGCCTCGATGTCGACGTCGTCGATGACGTACGGGCCGACGGAGAGCGAGGAGGCGTTGCCGACGACGGCCGGGGAGGCGGACGCGTACGCGCCGCCGTCCAGCACAATGCGACATTTCATATGTGTCAGCTTGCCGTCGCGGGTGGCGCCGTGCTCGTACCAGAGCTTCGCCGGGTGCCGGTGGACGTGGCCGAAGAAGGACTCGAACCGGTTGTAGACGATCTTGACCGGCTTGCCGGTGCGCAGGGCGAGCAGGCAGGCGTGGATCTGCATCGACAGGTCCTCGCGGCCGCCGAAGGCCCCGCCGACGCCGGAGAGCGTCATGCGGACCTTGTCCTCGGGCAGGCCCAGGACCGGTGCGATCTGGCGCAGGTCGGAGTGGAGCCACTGGGTGGCGACGTACAGGTCGACGCCGCCGTCCTCGGCGGGCACGGCCAGACCGGACTCGGGGCCGAGGAAGGCCTGGTCCTGCATGCCGAAGACGTACTCGCCGCTCACCACGACATCGGCGCGGGCCGCCGCCGCGTCCGCGTCGCCGCGGACGATGGGCTGGCGGTGGACGATGTTGGGGTGCGGTACGTGCCCGGCGTGGTGGTCGTCGCGGCCCTCGTGGACGAGGATCGCGTCGGGGGCGGTCGCGGACGCCTCGTCGGTGATGAGGGGCAGTTCGCGGTATTCGATCCTGATCTTCGCGGCGGCGCGGCGGGCCGTCTCCGGGTGGTCGGCGGCGACGAGCGCCACCGGTTCGCCGTGGTGGCGGACCTTGCCGTGGGCGAGGACGGGGGTGTCCTGGATCTCCAGGCCGTAGTTCTTCACCGTGCTCGGCAGGTCGTCGTAGGTCAGTACGGCGTAGACGCCGGACGTGGCGAGTGCCTCCGAGGTGTCGATGGAGACGATCTCGGCGTGCGCGACCGTGGAGCGCAAGGTGTGTCCCCAGAGCATGTCCTCGTGCCACATGTCGGAGGAGTACGCGAACTCTCCGGTGACCTTGAGAATGCCGTCGGGGCGGAGCGTGGACTCGCCGATGCCGCCCTTGGTGCGGGTGCCCTGGTTGATGCTGGTGGGGTTTCCGGTTACGCCCATCGTCAGACCGTTTCTTCC
The DNA here is from genome assembly GCF_044765565.1 of Streptomyces sp. NPDC102437. Lineage (NCBI taxonomy): Bacteria > Bacillati > Actinomycetota > Actinomycetes > Kitasatosporales > Streptomycetaceae > Streptomyces > Streptomyces sp. NPDC102437. Next base: position 52,197 of record NZ_JBIWKI010000009.1, read on the forward strand.
GCGCGGGCGGCCGCGAGGCGGACCGCGTCGAGGATCTTCTCGTAGCCGGTGCAGCGGCAGAGGTTGCCGGAGAGGGCCTCGCGGATGTCCGCGTCGGACGGTTCCGGGTTGCGCTCCAGCAGCTCGTCGGCGGCGACCAGCAGACCGGGGGTGCAGAAGCCGCACTGGACGGCTCCGGCGTCGATGAACGCCTGCTGGATCGGGGAGAGTTGACCAGTCTCCCGGCTCTCCTCGCCGGACGGCTCCGCCTTCCACCGCCGGGCCTTGTCGAGCGCCGTGCCGCATGCGCCGGGGGCGCACCCGCTGCCGGGGTGCTGCTCGGAGCGGTGGGCGGCGAAGTCCGCGAGGCCCTCCACCGTGACGACCTCGCGGCCCTCCACCTGCCCGGCCGCGACCAGGCAGGCGCAGACCGGGACACCGTCCAGGCGGACCGTGCAGGAGCCGCACTCCCCCTGTTCGCAGGCGTTCTTCGAGCCGGGCAGCCCCATCCGTTCGCGCAGCACGTAGAGGAGGGATTCGCCCTCCCAGACGTCGTCCGCCTCGTGCCTGCGTCCGTTGACCGTGAAATTGACGCGCATGATCAGGCAGCTCCTTCGGTGCTGCGGCCGTTGCCGCGGTACGACTCCCAGGTCCAGCCGAGGGTCCGGCGGGCCATGATCCCGACCGCGTGCCGGCGGTAGCTCGCGGTGCCGCGCACGTCGTCGATCGGGTTGCAGGCACCGGCGGCGAGCGCGGCGAACTGCTTGGCGACGGACGGCGTGATGATCCTGCGGCTGTCCCAGAACCCGCCCTCCTCCAACGCGGCGTTCAGGAATTCCTCGGCCTCTTTCGCCCGTACGGGCGTGGGGGCGGCGGATCCGATTCCGGTGCGCACCGTGCGGGTCTCGGGGTGCAGGGCCAGACCGAAGGCGCAGACGGCGATGACCATCGCGTTGCGGGTACCGACCTTGGAGTACTGCTGGGGCCCGTCGGCCTTCTTGATGTGCACGGCCCGGATCAGCTCGTCCGGTGCGAGGGCGTTGCGCTTGACGCCGGTGTAGAAGGCGTCGATCGGGATCATCCTGGCTCCGCGTACGGATTCGGCCTCGACCTCGGCGCCCGCGGCGAGCAGGGCCGGGTGGGCGTCACCGGCGGGCGAGGCGGTGCCCAGGTTGCCGCCGACGCCGCCGCGGTTGCGGATCTGCGGCGAGGCGACGGTGTGCGAGGCGAGCGCCAGTCCCGGCAGCTCGGCCCGCAGGTGCTCCATGATGTGGCTGTACGGTACGGAGGCGCCGAGCCGTACGTTCTCCTGGCCCACCTCCCACTCGGTCAGCTCTCCGATGCGGTTCAGGTCCAGGAGGTACTCGGGCCGCCGGTGGTCGAAGTTGATCTCGACCATCACATCGGTGCCACCCGCGATGGGCACAGCCGTCGGGTGCTCGGCCTTGGCGGCGAGCGCCTCCTCCCAGCTGGCGGGGCGAAGGAAGTCCATGAGTGGCTCTCTTCTTCTCAATCGGGTCGTTCACTGGGGGCGGGGTGCGGCCGGCCCTCGACTGGTCGTTCCGGTGTTCATGTGTTGTTAACGCTGTGTGGGGCCTAGTACACAAGCCGTGCTCCACTCGGTGCAGTCACCGAAAACATGAAGGAGTTGGCTGGTCGATCTCCTCGTCTTGTAGATTCGAACGAATGGCGGGGAGCAGTGACCTCACCGCAATACCCAGTTTTCACCCGCACCAACGAAAGAGATCGGCGGCGACGAGATGCGGCTGCGCGCACTGCTGGAGACCGACGCGCTGGGCCTGCGGCTGCTCGGCGGCGAGAACGAGCTGGACCGCACGGTCCGCGGCGTGATGACCACCGACCTGCGGGATCCCAGCCGCTACTTGTCGGGCGGCGAGCTGGTCCTCACGGGTCTGGCCTGGCGCCGGGACGCGGCGGACTCGGAGCCGTTCGTACGGATCCTGGCGGGGGCCGGCGTCGCCGGGCTCGCGGCGGGCGAGGCGGAGCTGGGCGACATCCCCGGCGATCTGGTGGAGGCCTGTGCGCGTCACCGGCTACCGCTCTTCGCCGTCAATGAGACCGTTGCGTTCGCGACGATCACCGAGCATGTGGTGCGCCAGGTGTCCGGTGAGCGGGCGGGCGATCTCGCGGCGGTGGTGGACCGGCACCGCAGGCTGATGACCTCGGGCCCGGCGGGCGGCGGTCCCGAGGTGGTCCTGGATCTTCTCGGATCCGACCTCGACCTGCATGCCTGGGTGCTCTCCCCCACCGGGCGGCAGATCGCGGGCGCCGGTGAAACGTCACTGCCCGGACCGGTCGGCGCCGCGCTCGCGGGCCGTCACCTGGCCGCCACCCGGACCGGCCGCCGCGCCCCGCACCGGGCCACGGTCGAAGGCACCACGTATTCGCTCTTCCCGATCCGGAACACCGGCCGCGGCGCCCTCCCGGCCTCCGGCGACGTCCGGGAGTCGGTGCTCTCGGACTGGGTCCTCGCGGTCGAGGCGGACGCGAGCGACTGGCCGCCGGCCCGCCTGGACCTGCTCCAGGGCGTCACCCAGCTGATCGCCGTCGAGCGTGACCGGCGCGACGCGGCCCGCACGGTACGCCGCAGGCTCGCCCAGGAGGTCCTGGAGCTGGTGCAGACGGGTGCCCCGCCGGCCGAGATAGCCGCCAGGCTGCGCGTCGCGGCCCCGGTGCTGCTGCCGGGCCTCGGGACGGCCCCGCACTGGCAGGTCGTGGTGGCGCGGGTCGAATGGGGCGACGTGGAGGACCGGTCCGCCACCGGCACCCCGGCGGGCCCTGGTCCCTCCGGCCCGTCCGGCTCCGACATCGCGGGCGGCCCGGTCTCCCAGGCGCTGCTGGAGGAGATCCTGGTCGACCCCGCGGTCACCGGCCCCGACACGGCGGACCGGATCGCGGTCGCCCATACGGGCGAGGAGGCCGTCGCCCTCGTACCGCTGCCCGCCCTGGGCGCGTCCGCGCCGGACCGGGACGCAGGAGCGGACACCGCCCACGAGGACCCCGCGCTCCATGCCGATGTGCTGCTCGCCGCCGTCCGCGAACCGCTCTCCGCGGGCCTCGCCGACGACGGACGGCTGACGCTGGGGGTGAGCGCGGCCGTCCATTCGCCCGAGGGGCTGCGCGGCGCGCTGGAGGAGGCCCGGCACGCCCGCCGGGTGGCGGCGGCCCGCCCCGGCCGGGTCTGCGCCGCCGGCCACCACGAGCTGGCCTCGCACGTGCTGCTGCTGCCGTTCGTACCGGACGACGTGCGCCGCGCGTTCACCGCACGTCTGCTCGACCCGCTGCGCGACTACGACCGGCGCCACCGCGCGGAGCTGATCCCGACGCTGGAGACGTTCCTGGACTGCGACGGTTCGTGGACCCGTTGCGCGGCCCGGCTCCACCTGCACGTCAACACGCTGCGCTACCGGGTCGGACGAATCGAGCAGTTGACGGGACGTGACCTTTCGCGACTGGAGGACAAGCTCGATTTCTTCCTCGCCCTGCGTATGAGCTGATCTCCCGGCCCCGTCAAGGGCGTTGGCGGCTCCGTTCGTTTGTGAAATCTTTCACCTGAGATTGAACGAACCCTTGGCCCGGCATGCGGATCCGTGCTGAGATGCCGCCAGACTCAACAGCTCGATGGCGCGCTTGGGGAGGGCAATGTGGCGCATACCGCCATGTCTGGTTCCGGAACGACAGCAGATGACGATCCGCCGCTCCAGACAGCGGTATGGCGGCTGCGGTCACGCGCCTGCTGGACGGATGCCGCCGCGCTGCTCGAACCCGGCGCCGACACCGATCCGGCCGCCGCGCTCCAGCGGACCGCCCTGCTGACCGAGCGGTGCCTGTACACCGGAAAGGGCTGGACCGACGCCGAGGACGCCCTGCGCACGGCGGAGGCACTGGCCCACGACGACGCCGAACGCGGCGCGGCCGCCTGTGAACGCGGCCACCTGGCCTACGCGTCGACACTCCTGGGGGTACGCGACCGGGCCGACGAGGCCAGTGTCGCCCTGAGCCGGGCCGCCGCGCTGCTCGCCCCGTCCGCGCCGGGCCGCCCGCTGCTGGACTTCCGGCGGGGCCTGATCGCGCAGAACATCGCCGATTCGCCGCAGGCCGCCCGTGCCGCGTACCGCAGGGCCCACGCGGGGGCCACCGCCCAGGGCGACGCGCTGCTGCTCTCCTCCACCTGGCGCCACCTCGCCCTGCTGTCCCTGCGCGAGGGCGAAGTGGCGGAGGCCCGGCACGGCTTCGCGGAGTCCCTGCGGATCAGGGAGGAACTGGGCTACCTGATCGGTACGGCTCCGGCCCTCATCGCCCTCGCGGACTCCGAGCCGGAGCCGGAGCTCGCGACCCGGCTGCGCGCCGAGGCGGGCAGGCTGTTCCGGCTGCTCGGGGGTGTGCCGACGTGGCTGGCCCCCCATCTGGACCCGCCTCCCGCGGAGACGGTCGAGGCCAACTGAGGCCGAACCGGCGATCGGGGGGCCGGCCCGGCGGGCGGCCGGTCCTTGGCCGGTCAGCTCTCGGCGCCGTTGAAGTGTTCCCGCACGAGCGACTGCACGACGGGCAGGTCCTGGGCGATCAGCGCGTCGAGCAGCGCGGTGTGTTCGGCGGCGTCGGCGAGAAGGTCGGCGCGACGGGTGGCGGGGTTGCCCTCCAGCGGCCACTGGGAGCGGCGGTGCAGCTCGTCGGCGACCTGCACCAGTTGCTCGTTCCCGCAGAGCGCGAGGACCGCGCCGTGGAAGGCCCGGTCGGACTCGGCGTAGCTCGCCCGGTCGCCCACGGCCGCGGCGGCCACCGTCGCGTCGGCCAGCGGGCGCAGGGCGCACCAGGTGCCGGGCGGGACGGTACGGGCCAGCCGCAGCATCACGGGCACTTCGATCAGGGCCCGCACCTCGGCCAGCTCGGCGAGCTGGCGCGGGCCGCGCTCGGACACCCGGAACCCTCGGTTCGGCACTACTTGGACGGCGCCCTCGATGGCCAGCTGCTGCATCGCCTCGCGCACCGGGGTGGCGGAGACCCCGAACCTGGCGCCCAGGGCCGGTGCCGAGTAGACCTGTCCCGGCTCCAGCCGGCCGTCGACCAGTGCGGCGCGCAGCGCCTCAAGGATCTGGCCGCGCACGGAGTGCCGTTGCACCGCCGCCCGCGGGGCGGGCGGCTCGCTGTGGGTGTGCTCGCCACGTGCCTGGTCGGGCACCCGGAGGCCCACCGCCGGGGCGGTCGCGGGCACGGCGGCGCCGTACGCCTCACGCGCTCTGCCCTGCTCCACTCGGACCTCCTCGGCCTGCCGTGGGCGCGGCTCGCGTGCGCCATGCCCCTTGTGCACGATAGGCGCAGGAGGCCGCAGTTCAAACATCGATCCGGTCGGGTAAGGTAAGGCTTACCTGCAAACGGTCGCGATTCGGTGGTCCCTGCATGACACTCCCCGCCCTGCTTCCCGGCACCACGGCGTCCGCCGTGACGGACGCGTACGCGCGCCTCGCCGAGGTCTTTCCCGGCCTGCGCGCCCAGGTGCTCGCGGACGACGAGACCGCTCCCGGCGGTGCCGGCTGGGTGGGTGCGGACGAGCTCGCGGCCGGCGGCCCGGCACTCGACACCTTCCTCGACTGGGACCACGCCCAGGTGGTCCGGGACTACGGGCAGCAGCCCCGCCCCGATGTGGTCGCCAGTTTCGGGCTGCACCGTTACGCCTGGCCCGCCTGCCTGTTGGTGACGGTGCCCTGGTTCCTCCACCGGCGGGTGCCCCGGATCCCCGTCAAAGATGTGGCGTTCCAGCGGGCGCTTGGTCATCTGACCCTCCGGGTGCGGGAGTTCGCCTGCCTGCCGGACGATCCGGCCGCCGTGCTGCCGGGCGCCCGCGTGGTGCCCGACGAGGCCGCGCTGCGGGCCGAGGTGCTCGCGGCGGTGGCCGACCACATCGGCCCGGTGCTCGACGGCTTCGGGCCCCGGATGCGGCGCGGCAGGCGCGCACTGTGGGGCATGGCGACGGACGAGATCGTCGAGGGTCTCTGGTACATCGCCCATCTGCTCGGCGAGGAGCAGCGGGCGATGAGCGAGCTGGAGGAGCTGCTGCCGGGCACCACGAAGCCGTACGTCGGCTCCGCGGGTTTCCGCGAACTGACCGGGCCGGACGGCGAGTCGCTGCCCACCCGCGACCGGGCGAGCTGCTGCCTCTTCTACACGCTGCGCCCCGAGGACACGTGTGTCACCTGTCCCCGCACCTGCGATGGCGACCGCGTACGGAAGCTGACGCCGGCTCACTGATCAACACCGCCGCGCGAGTAGTACAATTCGAACGCAACCTGTCGGCCGCGTACGGTCATTCGACCGGATCCCCGTCATCCGCACGCCGTGCCGACCCAATGGCGTTCTCTTGCCCCGAAACCCCCATGTGCATGTGGGGGTTTCGGCAATCATGGCGCCCGAAATGCCCTACGCAATGCAAGGGACCGCGCATGAGACTGACCGACATATCGCTGAATTGGCTGCTTCCGGGCGCCGTGCTGCTCGTGGGAGTCCTGGCGGCGGTGGCGGTGGTCGCACGCGGCAAGCGCGCCGCTGACACATCCGCGGCCGACGACAGCTGGGAACGCAGCGAGGAGCGCCGCAGACGCAAGGAGGCCATGTACGCCAGCGCCTCGTACGTCCTGCTGTTCTGCTGTGCGGCGGTCGCCGCCGCGCTCTCCTTCCATGGGCTCGTCGGCTTCGGCGAGCAGAACCTCGGCCTCTCCGGCGGCTGGGAGTACCTCGTCCCGTTCGGCCTCGACGGGGCGGCCATGTTCTGTTCCGTACTGGCGGTGCGCGAGGCCAGCCACGGGGACGCGGCGCTCGGCTCGCGCCTGCTCGTGTGGACGTTCGCCGGCGCCGCCGCCTGGTTCAACTGGGTGCACGCGCCGCGCGGGATCGACCACGCGGGCGCCCCGCATTTCTTCGCCGGGATGTCGCTCTCGGCGGCCGTGCTCTTCGACCGGGCACTGAAGCAGACCCGCCGGGCCGCGCTGCGCGAGCAGGGCCTGGTGCCCCGTCCGCTGCCGCAGATCCGGATCGTACGATGGCTGCGCGCCCCCCGGGAGACCTTCGGCGCCTGGTCGCTGATGCTGCTGGAAGGCGTACGCACCCTGGACGAGGCGGTCGACGAGGTACGTGAGGACAGGCGGGAGAAGGAGCAGAACCGTCTCCGCAGGAAGGACCAGGAGAAGCTGGACCGGGCCCACATCAAGGCGCTGAACCGGCAGAACCGGGCCTGGCGCCGGGTCGGCCGCGGCACCCAGGTGGATGTCCAGGCCCTCCCCGTCACGGCGGGCACCGCACCGTCCGTCGTGGAGCCCGCCATATCCGAGCCGGGACAACTGCCTCTGCGCCCCCGGCCATCGCTGCAAGCCGTGGCGGGCCCGAGTACCGACGCCTCGGACCGGAGCCCGGATGACCCGGTCACCGTCGACCTCACCGCCGAGGACGATACCCAGGCACTGCCCCGGCTCGATTCGCTGGAGCGGAAACTGAAAGATCTGGAGCAGCAGTTCGGCTGAAGCCGACGGCCCTGACGGCCCGGTCCCTTCCGGGCCGTCAGGGCCTTTCGCCGTCCATTTCGAACCAGACGACCTTGCCCAGCGCATGGGCGGCGACCCCCCAGGCATCCGCGAGACTCTGTACCAGGAACAGTCCCCGGCCATGCGTACCGTCGTCGGCGTTCGGTACGTACGACAGGGGCAGACCGGACACGAAGTCCCGCACTTCGACCCGTAACTTGGCGGGAGCCACACTCACCGTGACGACCGCGCCGTGCCGGGTGTGGATCAGCGCGTTGGTCACCAGCTCACTGAGCAGGAGCTCCGCCACCTGGGCCGGCTCCTCCTTCCACCGGTAGCGCAGGAACTCCCGTAACGCACATCTGGCTTCGCCCACCGCCGCCAGATCGGTGTGGGCCAGTCTGCGATGCAGCCGGACCGGCTCCCGGTCCTGCGCCCCCGGTTCGTGCGAGGCCTCGCCGTTCATGGAATCGGTTTCTCCCTGACGCTCCATCGTCTCCCCCGCCCGCACAGTGCATCGCCCCCTGCTCGTGGTCCGTTGTCCCGTTGTCGGCTTCTTCGCGGAACACGTTCACCGGATGCATGCCCCGCTGACGGGCCGCCACGCTTGTCGACTCATCTATAAGTGAACAGAGAGCCGGTACTGGCCTTCAGACACCCGGACATCAGACCGTCACATTTCCTATCGCCCGGTTAACTTCCAAAAAATTCACAACTGTTGGCGTTGACGGGACCGCATCTACGCGCGTCATCATGGGGGCTATGCGAATCCCCCCACGGATCACCACGCTCGGTGGCGCGGCCGCCCTCCTGTCCGTCCTCCTCGTCGGCGGCCCGGTCACCTCGGCCACGGCCTCGACCCCGTCCACCGATTCGGTGGGCAGCATCTGCTACTCGGCGCTGCCCTCCCAGGCACACGACACCCTCGATCTGATCGATGCCGGCGGCCCGTTCCCATACTCGCAGGACGGCGCCGTCTTCCAGAACCGTGAGGGCGTCCTGCCCGGCCAGAGCACCGGCTACTACCACGAGTACACGGTCATCACGCCCAACTCTCCGACCCGCGGCGCGCGTCGGATCGTCACCGGCGAGCAGGCCCAGGAGGACTACTACACCAGCGACCACTACGCCACCTTCGACCTGATCGACCAGGGCTGCTGAAGCCCGGCCCCTCCGGACCGATCCGCGCCGTAGCCCCCCACCTGCGGCGCGGATCACGGGCCGGAGCCGACATACGGACTTGTACGCTCCACCCATGACCGTGACCTATGTGATCGAAGGCTCCCGGGTCACCGGCCTGGAGCAGTTCTGGAAAGTGATCGGCGAAGCCGTGAACGGCCCCGGCGGCTACTTCGGCCGCAACCTCGACGCCCTCGCGGACTGTCTCGGCGGCGGCATGGGCACGCCCGACGACGGGGACTTCGTCTTCGAGTGGCGGGATCACTCGCTGTCCGCACGGGCCCTGGGCCATGAGGAGACGGCCCGCCATCTTCGGCGGCGCCTGGAGCGGGTGCATCCCACCAACCGGCCCGCGACCCGGAAGCGGCTCGACGAGGCCCTGGCCGGGCGGGGGCCGACGCTCTTCGACCTGATCGTGGAGATCCTGGCGGACGGCACGACGCCAGGCGCGCTGCGGCTCGACTGAGTCCCGGGCCGTGTCCGGCGGACGCGGCCCGAAGGAAGGCACCGGCCGGCCGAGCGGGATCATCACTCGGCCGGCCGGCACCATGGGGGGTCGTTGGGATCAGAACTCGGTGGTGACCTTGGCGCCGTCGAACGCCTCGTTGCCGTAGAGGCTGATGAAGTGGTAGCCCGGCGCCGGGTTGTTGACGGTCAGGGTGTGCTCGTTGCCCGCCCCGACGGACTTGTCGGTGTAGACCTTGGTGGTCGCCCACTCCTTCGCGCTGTAGTAGAGGTCGGCGTCACCGGTGCCGCCGGACGCGGTGATCTTCAACTGGGTGGTGCCGGCCGGGATGACGACCGCCAGGTAGGCGTAGTCGCCCTTGACGGCCTTCAGCGCGCTGCGCATGCAGTTCCGGCCCAGCATCCTGGTGTCGGCGTCCTTGCACTCGGTGATCTCACCGGGCGGGTTGGTGGACCCGCCGCCGCAGGCACCGGCCGCGCAGGCCGCCAGCCAGGTGTTCCAGTCGGCGTCGTAACGGCTGCCGATGGTCGACGTGAGCAGGGTTCGGGCGCCGTCCCAGTCACCCTTGCGGTAGAGGCCGAGCAGGGTGTCGACGTCGGAGCGGTGGGATTCGAGCATGTAACGGACGGCCAGGTAACCCCAGTTGTACACGCGGGTCTGGTCGGCGTTGTCGTAGGTGGTGTCGAACAGGGTGCGCAGGGTGTACGTGCGGTTCGCGGCCTGGGCGATGGCGGCCTCGTAGTCGAGCTTGCGGTACGAGTAGGAGACGAACTCCGCGAAGCCCTCGACCCACCAGACGGTCGGCGTGGTCATTCCGGCGCCGAAGTCGCCGTACATGTTGAAGCGGCCGTCGAGGTAGTGCGTGTACTCGTGGTTGAGGTTCCAGATCTGGAAGTCGGGGCGGGCCCACTCGGCCTCGTAGGCGATGAACCGGGGCTGGTTGCCCGCGGCCTTGGGGTCACCCTCCAGGTACATGCCGCCGTTGTTGGTGTCGATGCCGAAGATCACTCCGGCGTAGGTCTGGTAGTCGGCGCTGGAGTCGAAGGCCACGACCTCGATGGTCTTGTTGTTGTCGTCGGCGACCGCCCCGTTGTCCCGGGCCACCTCGTGGAAGTAGGCGTCCTGGTTGCGCAGGCTGGTGCAGCTCGCTTCCAGTTCCTCGGCGGTCATGTCCTGCGCCCGGATGGTGATGCTGTCGCTACAGGTGTGCTTCACCGGCAGGACGGCCTTCTCGAGACGCTCCGCGAGGTCACAGGCGCCGTAGGCCGCGCAGTTGTCCTTGTCGTAGGCGTCGACCATCTTGGCCAGATTGACCCAGAGCGAGGCGGTGGGGCCGTCGATGGAGCTCTTGCCCATCAGGTCGATCGCGAGCGGGCTCGCCTTGGCGCGCAGCGAGTCCTCCTTGAGGAAGCGGCCGAGCTCGAGTCCCGCGTTGGAGGCCAGGAACGACTGCTTGGTGCCCAGCAGGTCGAGGTGGTTCGCGGCGAAGTCGTGCAGGGAGTTCAGCACGCTGGGGTCAGCCTCGATGGCACTGATGAACTCGGGCACCTGGTGGCCGCGGAACATCACCGTGTACACGCTGTTCACGGCGTTGAGCATGTACCAGGAGCCGTTGTACGACTCGTCGTAGTCGGCCAGCATCCGCTTGACTATGTTCAGGTAGCGGGCGTTCTCCTCGGCGCTGTCGACCAGGATGATCGCCTCGGACAGGCTCTCGCCGTTGGCGTCGGTGACGTCGAAGGCGTGCGAGGAGCCGAAGAATCCGTCGAGCGCGCCCTGGATGGCCGTGCGCAGGCGCGGCCCGTACTCTCCGACGGTGTCGGGGTCGTAGTACTGCACGTAGTAGCCGGCCCGGAGGAAGAGGACCAGCTGGGGCATGCCGGTGCTGCCGTCGCCCGGGTAGGAGGCCGACGCGCCGCGCATCGCATCGGCGATGGTGACCATCTGGTCCTCGCGGAAGGCGTTGTAGCCGTCCTGGCCTTGGATTCGGAACAGCGTGTTGACGCAGTCGGTGGTCGCCGCCTTGACCTTCTCGACCAGGGCGCTTCCGGTGTTGTTGGTGAAATCAGTGATGTTGCACTCGGCCGCGGCCCGGCCGGACTTCTTGGCAAGGGCCCGCTTCTCGGCCTTCATCGAAGGTGCCAGGTGGCTCGGAAGCGCGCTGGCGGGGTCGTCGTAGTCCCTCTTGAGCGCGTCCTTGGACGCGGACAGCGGCGGCCGGTCGGCGGCCTTGAGCGACCTGCGTTCGACGTGAGCGGCATCGTCGGCGGGTGCCGTCAGCGCCTCGGCGGTGGGGCCGCCGGAGTCCTCGGTCCGGGGCTCCGCCTGCTTCTGGGCGGTGTCCAAGAAGTGGGCGGGCACGGTCGACGCGGCGGGGCGTTGCTCGACGGCCTGGCTCGGTGCCGTGAACAGGCCCACGCCCAGGCATGCTGCCAGGACCACAGTGGACATTCCGGTTATCTTTTGCCGAACCCTCAGGTTCTTCACGTGCCGCCTCCCAGCGGAGTGGTGACCGCGCGGCAGGGCGCGGTTGTGGGGGAATGCAAGGGGTCGGCGCCGGACCGGTTCTGAAGGCCTGAACTGCACTCACGTCGTGACATGAGCACGGCCCCTTCTCCTTGCGCGCTGTACAATGGCACATGTCACATGTTCTTTGGAACCCCTCTCGCGCACATTCATCTGCGCGACAACTTCTCGTCGCAGCACGGGATATGACAGGCGGCCCCGAACGCACCGGCCACCACCACCGGTTTCTCACCACCGCAGCACCTCGTCCCCGGAAAGCCGGAATTCCGGCCCGGCCCCGACCCCAGCCCCGACCCCCGCTCTCACAGAGCCCCCCGAGGAGCAATGCCCGTGTCCCGTTCCTTCTCCGCGCCCCGCACCGGCAGCCACGATCTGCCGGTGTCGCCCGCCCTGGACGCCTTCATGAGCACCGGGTGGGCCAGATCCCCGCTGCCGACGGACATGCGAGTCCCCTCCATCGACGCCACCCCGGCCCGCCGGGCCCGGCTGGCCGCCCGTTTCCCCGGCGAGCGCCTGATCATTCCGGCGGGCGTGCTCGCGATCCGCTCCAACGACACCGACCACCGCTTCCGGCCGCACACCGGCTACGCCTGGCTCACCGGCCTCACCGGCGAGGACCAGGCCGGCCACGTCCTCGTACTCGAACCGGACGGCGACGAGCGGCACGAAGCGGTGCTGTACCTGCGACCCCGGTCGCCCCGCGCCGGGCAGGAGTTCTACCGCGACCGCAGGTACGGGGAGTTCTGGGTCGGGCGCAGGCCCGATCTCGCGGAGGCAGCCCGTCTGACCGGCATCCGCTGCGCGCATCTGGACGCCTGGGAGAAGCTGCTGACCGGGCCGCAGCCACCGGTCCGGGTACTGGCCGGCGTGGACCCGTCGGTCGACGAACTCCTGTGTTCCTGCCGCGGGTTCCCGCTCGGACGCTCGGCACCGGCCGGGCTCGAAGCGGTGCTCAGTGAGCTCCGGCTCGTGAAGGACCCCTGGGAGACCGGCCAGTTGCAACAGGCAGTCGATGCCACGGCGCTCGGCTTCGAGGACGTGGTGCGCAGCCTGCCGAAGGCGCTGCTCCACCCGCGCGGTGAACGCTGGATCGAGGGCGTCTTCGATCTCCGGGCCCGGCTGGAGGGGAACGGTCCGGGCTACTCCACGATCGCCGCGGCCGGGGCGCACGCCTGCGTACTGCACTGGATCCGCAATGACGGCCCGCTGGAACGCGATCAGTTGCTGCTGCTTGACGCCGGGGTGGAGACCGACTCGCTCTACACGGCCGACATCACCCGCACCCTGCCGCTGTCCGGCCGCTTCTCCCCCGTGCAGCGAACGGTCTACGAACTGGTGCTCCGCGCACAGGACGCGGGCATCGCGGCGCTGCGTCCGGGGGCGCGGTTCCGTGACTTCCATCTGGCGGCCATGCGGGTCATCGCCGAAGGGCTGCACGAGTGGGGCGTGCTGCCGATGTCCGCCGACGAGGCACTCGACGCGGACAACGGCTTCTACCGGCGGTACACGCTCTGCAGCAGCGGCCACATGCTCGGCATGGACGTGCACGACTGTGCGCAGGCACGTGCCGACACCTATCTGGACGGGCGCCTGGAGCCCGGTCAGGTACTCACGGTGGAACCAGGGCTCTACCTCCAGCCCGACGACGAGACGCTGCCCCGGGCGCTGCGCGGAATCGGGGTGCGGATCGAGGACGACCTCGTGATCACGGCCGACGGTGCCCGCCTCATGTCGTCCGCGCTGCCGCGCACCGTCGACGGAATCGAGGAGTGGATGGGCTCGCTGCTGGAGTCCCGGGCATGAGACTTGGGCTTGAGACCTGGGCTTGAGACCTGGGCACGAGAGCCGGGCCTGCGAGCCCGGCCGTTCATCCTGCATCAACGGCCGCCCGGCGGGCGGCCGTTGAATGGTGGGTCAGCCGCCGGTCGAGGGCTTGCGCGCAGGAGCGGCGAATGCCGATCGGCGGGCTGCGGGCTGCGGGCTGCGGGCTGCGGGCTGCGGGCTGCGGGCTGCGGATCAGGCCTCTGCGGCCGGCATCCTCACGCTTCTGATCCGCTTGCCACCCGCGCTCGTACCGTTGGGTTCATCCTCGGCCCAGAGGTTCCTGACATGTGACATATGACCCAGCATGCACCGCTCCGCGCGCTCCGCGTTGCCCGCGATCAGGAGGTCGAGCAGCTGGGCATGCTCCTCCGCGGACTGGACCAACAAACCGGATTCGTCGAGCCGGTTGAGCCCGAACAGACGTGACCGCTTGCGCAGATTACCGACCTCCTCCACCAAGCGTCGGTTTCCCGCCAGGCCGAGCAGTTCGAGATGGAAGCGGCGGTCGGCCTCCAGGTAGCCGAGGATGTCGTGCTCGGCGGCGGCCGCGACGATCGCCTGGGCGAGTGGCCGCAGCGCCTCCAACTCCTTGGTCCTGCCCATCCGGGCGATGCGGCCGATGGTGGGAACCTCGATCATGACCCGCAGCTCGGTGAAGTCGTCCAGGTCCTGTTCGGTCAACTCCGTTATCCGGAAGCCCTTGTTGCGTACGGCTTCGACCAGGCCCTCACGTGCCAGGTCGAGCATGGCCTCGCGGACGGGGGTGGCGGACACCCCGAAGTCGGCGGCGAGCGCGGGAGCGGAGTAGATCACGCCCGGACGGAGCTCCCCTGCGATCAGGGCCGCCCTGAGGGCGTTGGCCACCTGGTCACGCAAGTGCTCCTGCGCGGAGATGGCGTTGAGCGTCGTCAGGCGGGCCATAACTGTTCCTCCAGCACCGTGCGGGGCCTCAGAATACAATGTCACGTTTCCGTCAGGTCCCGTCGCTCCGGAGCTGTGGACAACTCGCTCAGGGCGCCGAATTCCGGTGCACCGCGGCGGCGACGGCGAGGTCCTCCCAGCCCATTCCGACGCTCTTGAAGAACCGGGGGCCATCGAAACGGGCCAACTCTCCGCCGGGGACGCGACCGGTCACCAGCTCGGCGAGGTTGCCGTGGATGCCCTCGGCCCGGAAGACCCCCTCGGCCACGGGAATCAGCAGATCGCCCGCCTCGGACAGCGCCGCCGACCGTGATTCGACGAAGACGGCGGAGCGGGCCACCAGCGCGGTGTCGACCTCCCGGGCATCGGGGGTGTGCGAGCCGACCGCGACGACCGTCGCCCCGTCCGGTACGAGAGCGCCGTCGAACAGCGGAGTGGCGGAGGTAGTGCAGCAGAGCACCAGGTCGGCCGTGGAGACCTCCTTGGCGCCGGGCGCCTCCGCCGTACGGGCGTCCGTCCCGAGTCGCCGACGGGCATGCGCTGCCAGTGCATCGGCCCGCTGCGGATTGCGGCCGACGACGGTGATCCGTTCGACCTGGCGTTCCGCGAGCAGCGCCGTCAGGTGCCCGTACGCCTGGGGGCCTGTCCCGAAGAGCACGAGGTGCCGCACGACGGGCCCGGTGAGGTGACGGATCGCGAGCGCGGACACGGCCGGGGTGCGCAGGGTGGTGAGCGCGGCCCCGTCCAGCAGCGCGAGCGGCAGCAGGGTGGGGGCGTCGAGCAGCAGATAGCTTCCGGTGATCCGGGGCAGGTCGCGCGCCGGATTGGCCGGGGCCACCCCGGCGATCTTCACGCCGGTCACCTGCTGGGTGGTGGCGGGCATGATCAGCAGCTCCCCGCCGGGCACCGTGACATGGTGCCGGGCGGGGGCCGTTTCTGGATCCAGGCCCCCGCGCAACGCCGCCTCCAGGGCGTCCACGGCTCCGGTCGGTCCCAGGGCCTCGATGTCTGCGGCGCCGAGCAGGGGCAGGTTCACAGCAGGAATCCTTCGGGGAAGGGGTCGGACGGGTTCAGGAAGAATTGTGCGGTACCGGTGATCCAGGCGCGGCCGGTGACGGTGGGAACCACCGCCGGCAGTCCACCCACGGTGGTCTCCTGGACGAGACGTCCGGTGAACGAGGTACCGATGAAGGACTCGTTCACGAAGTCGGTGTCCAGGGGGAGTTCACCGCGTGCGTGCAGCTGCGCCATACGGGCCGAGGTGCCGGTCCCGCAGGGCGAGCGGTCGAACCAGCCGGGGTGGATGGCCATCGCGTGCCGGGAGTGGCGGGCATCGGACCCGGGTGCGATGCACTGCACGTGCTTGAGACCGTGGATGCCGGGGTTCTCCGGGTGGACGGGCCGGTCGGTGGCGTTGACCGCGTCCATCAGGGCGAGCCCGGCGGCCAGGATGTCGTCCTTGCGCGCCCGGTCGAAGGGCAGCTCGAGGTCGGAGAGGTGAACCATCGCGTAGAAGTTCCCGCCGTAGGCGAGGTCGTAGCGCAGCTTCCCGTAGCCGGGTACGTCCACCACGCGGTCGAGCGCGACGCTGAACGCCGGAACGTTGGTGATGGTCACGGCGGTGGCGGCGCCGTCCTTCACCTGTACGTCGACGCTGACGAGCCCGGCCGGGGTGTCCAGCCGCACGGTGGTGACGGGTTCGGTGACCTCCACCATGCCCGTCTCCACCAGAACGGTCGCCACCCCGATGGTGCCGTGCCCGCACATCGGCAGATAGCCGGAGACCTCGATGAACAGGACGCCGTAGTCCGCGTCCGGCCGGGTGGGCGGCTGGAGGATCGCGCCGCTCATGGAGGCGTGGCCTCGCGGTTCGTACATGAGCAGGGTGCGTACGGCGTCCCGGTGCTCCTGGAAGTAACTGCGCCGTTCGGACATCGTCGCACCGGGAATGGTGCCGATGCCCCCGGTGATGACGCGGGTGGGCATCCCCTCGGTGTGTGAGTCGACGGCATGGAAAATGTGACGTGTCTGCAAGGCTCCCCCTGATTGGTCACGGCGTACACGAGAACGCGGGAACGGGAAGGAACGGGAACGAACAGGCTGGACCGGGCTGGACCGGGCTGGACCGGGCTGGACCGAACAGCGCCTGGACCAGGCAGCGCCGGGACCGGGCCTGGCGCGGCTCAGCCCGGGCGCACGGGCTGGTGCCGGCCTCAGTGCAGGCCCTCGGCGAGTGCCTTCTCCGTCGCGGCGCGTACGGCGGCCGCATCTTCGGCGGGGAGCGGGAACCGCGGCGGCCGGGTAAGGCCGCCATGGCGGCCGGCGACGTCCATGGACGCCTTGATGGCCTGGACGAACTCCGGCTTCGAGTCCCACCTCAGCAGCTCGTGCAGTTCCCGGTACAGCGGCAGGGCAGTTGCCATGTCACCGGTGACAGCGGCCCGGTACAGATCCACGCAGGAGGACGGCAACATGTTCGGGCAGCCCGCAATCCATCCGACCGCACCGGCGAGTGCCAGCTCCAGCAGTACGTCGTCGGCGCCCACGAGCAGGTCGAGGCCGGGCGCCCGTTCGGCGATCTCGTACGCCCTGCGGACGTCACCGGTGAACTCCTTGACGGCCACGATGCTGCCGTCCTGGTGGAGGCGGGCAAGCAGGTCCGGAGTGAGGTCCACCTTGGTGTCGTACGGGTTGTTGTACGCGACGACCGGCACTCCCACTTCGGCCACGTCGGCGTAGTGGGCGCGCACCGCCGTCTCGTCGCAGCGGTAGCCGTTGGGCGGCAGAAGGAGTACGGAACCGGCGCCCGCCTCGGCGGCCCGTTCCGTCCAGCGGCGTGCCTCCGCGCTGCCGTACGCGGAGACACCCGGCATGACGCGGCTGCCGTCACCCGCGGCTTCGACGGCGACCCGGACGATCTCGTCGCGTTCCTTGTCGGTCAGGGTCTGGTACTCCCCCAGTGAGCCGTTGGGCACCACTCCGTCGCAGCCCGCCTCGACGAGCTGGCGCACATGGGTGGCGTAGGCCTCGTAGTCGATGGTGCAGTCGTCGCGCAGGGTGAGCGGGGTGGCGACCATGACCCCGTGCCAGGGGCGGGTGCGCGAGTCGGTGTTCGTCTGCATCGTGGCTCCTTGAGAGGTGTGACATGTCACGGTGTAGCGGAAAGCGGAGGACAGTCGGTGGACGCGACGTTCCGGTGGTGTGCGGGAACCTGTCGCGGCGTGCCGTCGGGCTCCGAGTGGAGAACCCGGCCGCGGTCTACCCGGGGCCGGACAGGTCGGCGAGCGTGGAAAGCTTCACGGGGCAGGCCAGCGGGCGCCGGTCCGGGCCGCCCGGCTCCTGCCCGGCGCCGTGCGCGGCGGCCAGTTCACGGACGGCGAATCCGCACGTCCGGCCCTGGCACCACCCCATTCCGGCCCGCGTGAGCAGTTTGACGGTCCGGGTGTCACCGGCTCCCAGCTCCTCGCACGCCGTACGGATCCGGCCCGCGGTGACCTCTTCGCAGCGGCAGACCTCCGTGTCGCCGGTCAGCCACTCGCTCCAGCCGGGCCCCGGCCGGTGCACGGTCCCCATCAGTGCGGCGAAGGCCCGCAGCCGGCGGCGGGAGCGGCGCAGCGCGACGGCTCTGCGCGCCTCCTGCCTCCGCACTCCGCCCCGTACCTCACGGACGATGGAAAGTGCCGCCAACTCGCCTTCGTACAGGGCTAGTTCCACACCGCCGACGCCGCCGGTCTCGCCGGCCGCCCAGATCCCGGGGACGGTGGTCCTGAGCTGTTCGTCGAGGGTGACCGCGTGTGTGCCGTCAGGGCCCGTACGCGTACCGCAGCCGGCTTCCACGGCGAGTTCGAGCTGCGGCACGAGCCCATGTCCCACAGCGAGCGCGTCGCAGGCGATCCGGCGGCCGGTCCCCGCGACGGGGCGCCATCGACGGTCCACCCTGCTGACCGTCACCGCCTCCACCCGCTCGTCGCCGTGCACCTCGGTGACCGCCCGATGGCTCAGCACCCGGACCCGGGCACGGGCCAGTTCCGCCCCGAAGCGGGCCCCTTCCGCCGCCTTGGCGGGGTTGGCGGCCAGCACCCGGGGAGCACGGACGTACGCCCCGTACCCGGCGGCTTCGACCAGCGCCGGAACGCGCGCCCCCGCACGTGTCAGCGACACGGCGACCGCCTGCAGCAGCGGCCCGCTCCCCGCGACCACGATGCGGCGCCCCGGCAACACCAGCCCGGACTTGAGCATGGCCTGGGCCCCCGCCGCGCCCACCACTCCCGGAAGGGTCCAGCCCGGGAAGGGCAGTTGGCGCTCGTGGGCGCCCGTTGCCAGGATCACCCGGCGGGCCCGGACGGCGCTACGGGCCTCCTCGTCGGCTTCCCCGGTGACCGCGTGCAGGATCCAGCCCCCGTCACCGGTTCGTTCGACCGTCCACACCTGGTGGCGGGTGAGGTGGCGGATCGTGCCGGTGTCGCGGTGCGCGGCCAGCCGTGCGGAGAGTTCCGTGAAGGCGCGCCAGTCGTGGTGCAGGGCCTCGGGCCGGGTGGCGCCGAGCCCGTCGGCCGGACTGCGGTAGTACTGCCCGCCGGGTGCGTCGGCCGCGTCCAGCAGGATCACGTCGAGCCCGTGGTCGGCGGCGGTGACGGCTGCGGCCAGGCCCGCCGGCCCCGCGCCCACGACGGCGATCGCGGCGCGGTCGGTCTCCCGCGCCCGGGGCTCATCCGTCGAGTGCGGCATGACCGTCGCCCTCCTGCGTGGTGATGGCGTCGCCCGGTCCCGCGGGCAGCAGGCAGACACGCTGGTTGGGCCGGCCGTTGACGGTGGCCAGACAGTCGTAGCAGGCACCGATGCCGCAGAAGACGCCGCGCGGGCGGCCGTTGACCCGGGTGGTGCGCCAGGTCAGGATGCCCGCCGACCAGAGTGCGGCGGCGATGGTCTGGCCGGGCAGTCCGCGGATCGGGCGGCCGTCGAAGGTCAGCTGGAGCTCCGGTTCGGGCGCGGCCCCGACGAGTTCGGCGGGGGTATGTGCGCGGGTGCGTCTCACTGGGTCCTCTCCTGGGGCACGGGCGCCCCGCTCTCCACCGTCATGTGACATCGCACGTTGCATCGACTGTGGCATCGAACCGGTCGGGGGCGAACGGTCCGAGATCGAGTGCGGGCCGCTCTCCCCGGATCGCGTCGGCGATCAGCAGTCCGGTCGCGGGCGCCAGCCCGATCCCGGCCCCCTCATGGCCGCAGGCGTGGAAGAGCCCCGGCACACGGGGGTCCGGTCCGATCGCGGGGAGGTGATCGGGCAGGTAGGGGCGGAATCCGTGGTAGGCACGCATCACCCGCACATCGGCGAGTACGGGGAAGAGCGCGGCGGCCCCGGCCGCCAGCCGGGCCACCACCGGAACGGACAATGTCCGGTCGAAGCCGACACGTTCGCGGCTCGCCCCGATGAGCACCGGCCCCGAGGGTGTGCCCTCCACCACGGGCGAGGTCTGGAGCGCCGCGGACCCGCTCGACACGTCGCCCACGTACTCCGCCGCGTAGACCTTGTGCCGGATCAGCCGGGGCAGTGGTTCGGTGACCAGTACGAACCCTCTGCGGGGCAGTACCGGCAGGTTCACCCCGGCCAGTGCCGCCAGGTCGCCTCCCCAGGTGCCCGCCGCGTTGACCACGACGGGGGCGCGCAGTTCGCCCCTTGTCGTACGTACCCCACGTACGGCGCCCTCCCGGTCCTTGAGTATCCCGACCACCTCCTCTCCCGGGCACACGAGCGCACCGGCGCGTACCGCCGAGCGGATCAACTCAGCCGCCGCCAGTGCCGGTTGCACCTGCGCGTCCTGCGGGTAGTGGCAGCCGCCGGCCAGGTCCGGCGCGAGGTGGGGTTCGATGTCGCGGAGGCGGTCGGGCGTGATGGGATGCGCCTCGACACCCGCCGCCCGCTGACCGGCGGCGGTCGCGGACAGGGTGGTCAGGGAGTCCTCGGAGGCGGCGACGACCACACCGCCCTTGAGCTCGTACTCGACTTCCGGGGGCAGCTCCTCGGCCAGTTGCCGCCACAACGAGGCGGAGAGCACGGCCAGTTCCAACTCCGGTCCAGGCACTTTGTCGGAGACCAGGAGGTTGCCCTCGCCGGCTCCGGTAGTGCCGCCGGAGACCGGCCCGCGGTCGATGACGGCTACGGACAGTCCGGACCGGGAGGTGTAGTAGGCGCAGGCGGCACCGACCATTCCGGCCCCGACGATGACAACATCCACGGGGTGTCTCGTGAGCACGGCAGTAATATGTCACATTGCTTAAAGGTCGCCAAGGGTGCGCACAGGGCCAGTTGATCAATCGTCACCCCGTCGCGCCGCCCGCAGGGGTGCCTGAGCGGCCGCGGGGGAAGTGGAGCCATGACACCCGCAGGCGCCGACCCCTGGAGCCGTGATGCACGACGACCGCAGCCTGGTGGAGGACCGCCTCGAACGCGCCCTTCACCAGTTCATCCGCCCCGCCCAGTACGCGGAGCGCACGCCGCTCACGCTCTCCGTCCTGCACATCCCCGGCGAACCCGTTCCGGTGGCTCAGGTCCTCCAGGAGCCGTTCGAACCGTTCCGCACCGGCACCGAGTGGGGGAGGCCCTGGTCCACCAGCTGGTTCCGGCTGGAGGGAACCGTGCCGTCGGAGTGGGCGGGGCGGCGGGTCGAGGTGGTCGTGGACCCCGGTTTCTCCGGTCAGGGGCCGGGGTTCCAGGCCGAGGGCATGCTGTACGACACCTCGGGAGTCCCCATCAAGGGCATCCATCCGCGCAATCGCCATCTGACGGTGGCCTCCCCGGCGGCGGGCGGCGAGCCGGTCTCGCTGCTGCTGGAGGCGGCGGCCAACCCCGCCGTACTGGAACACGGCTTCGTGCCGACCCCGCTCGGGGACGTGACGACGGCGGGTGACCGGCCGCTCCACCGGTTCGCCGCCGCGGAGCTGGCGGTGCTGGACGAGGAGGTCTGGCATCTGGTCCTGGACATCGAGGTGCTGTCCGAGCTGATGCGGGAGCTGCCCGTCGGGCGTTCCCGGCGCCACGAGATCCTGCGCTCGCTGGAGCGCATGCTCGACGCGCTGGATCTGCACGACGTGGCGGGCACGGCGCGGGCCGGCCGGGACGAGCTGACCGAAGCGCTGTCCCGCCCCGCCGCGGCGAGCGCGCACCGGATCTCGGCCGCCGGTCACGCGCACATCGACTCGGCGTGGCTGTGGCCGCTGCGCGAGACGGTGCGCAAGGCCTCGCGCACCTTCGCCAATGTCACCGCGCTGGCCCAGGAGTACCCGGAACTGGTCTTCGCGGCCTCGCAGGCCCAGCAGTACGCCTGGGTGAAGGAGCACCAGCCGCACATCTGGGAGCGGATCGAGCGGGCCGTGGCGGACGGCCAGTGGGTGCCCGTGGGGTCGATGTGGGTGGAGTCCGATGCCAACATGCCCGGTGGCGAGGCGCTGGCCCGGCAGCTCGTGCACGGCAAGAGGTTCTTCGAGCAGGAGCTGGGGGTGGAGACCGAGGAGATCTGGCTGCCGGACTCCTTCGGCTACACGGCCGCCTTCCCGCAGCTGGCCCGGCTGGCGGGGGTGAAGTGGTTCCTGACCCAGAAGCTGTCCTGGAACCAGAGCAATAAAATGCCACATCACACCTTCTGGTGGGAGGGCATCGACGGGACCAGGGTCTTCACCCACTTCCCGCCCGTGGACACGTACAACGCCCAGTTCCACGGCGGCGAACTCGCCCACGCCGAACGCGACTTCGCCGAGAAGGGGCTCGCGACCCGCTCCCTGGTCCCGTTCGGCTGGGGTGACGGCGGGGGCGGGCCGACCCGCGAGATGCTGGAGAAGGCGCGCAGGCTCAAGGACCTGGAGGGTTCGCCGAGGGTCGCGATCGAGCGGCCGGCGGCGTTCTTCGCGGCGGCCGAGGAGGAGTACGGGGAGCAGGCTCCGGTCTGGTCGGGCGAGCTGTACCTGGAGCTGCACCGGGCCACGTACACCACTCAGGCCAAGACCAAACAGGGCAATCGCCGCAGCGAACACCTTCTCCGCGAGGCGGAGTTGTGGGCCACGGCAGCGGCCCTGCGCAAATCCGGCCCCGGCCGGGGCTACGCATATCCCCACGAAAGGCTGGACCGGCTGTGGAAGACGGTCCTGCTGCATCAGTTCCACGACATCCTGCCCGGCTCGTCGATCGCCTGGGTGCACCGCGAGGCGCGCGAGACCTATGAGCGGGTACGTGCAGAACTGGCGGATCTGGTGGCGGACGCGGTGGCGGCACTGGACGGTGCCCAGGGGCTGGTGGCGCTCAACTCGTCCCCGTACCACCGCCGCGAAGTGGTCGAGCTGGACGCGGAGGCCAGCACGGTGCTGCCCTCCGGCGCGCGGGTGCAGCACCTGGGCGGCGGCCGCACGGCGGTACTGGCCGAGGCTCCGGGGCTCGGCGCGGGTCCGCTGGACGGTTCGGCGGTGCCGGAGCATCCCGCCAGCGCGACCGGTTCCGCGGACGAGGGGCTCGTGCTCGACAACGGGCTGCTGCGAGTGCTGATCGACGGCGACGGACTGATCGCCGCCGTCCGCGATCTCGGCGCGGGGCGGGACGTCCTCGTCCCCGGCCACCGGGCCAACCTCCTCCAGCTGCACCCCGATCACCCCAACCACTGGGACGCCTGGGACATCGACCGGCACTACCGTCGCACCCGGACCGATCTCACCGGCGCCGACTCCGTCGAGCTGGTCGAGGAAGGTCCTCTGCGGGCCGCGGTCCGCGTCCGGCGCTCCTTCGGGAAGTCACATGTCACACAGGAGATCCGTCTGAGCGCGGGCAGCCGCCGGATCGACATCGACACCGAGGTCGACTGGCGGGAGTCGGAGAAGGTCCTCAAGGTGGCGTTCCCGCTCGATGTGCACGCCGAACGCTCCACGTCCGAGATCCAGTTCGGCCACATCCACCGCCCGACGCACGACAACACCGGCTGGGACGCCGCCCGTTTCGAGATCTGTGCCCACCGCTGGCTGCGGGTCGCCGAGCCGGGGTACGGCGTCACATTGCTCAACGACTCGACGTACGGGCACGACGTGACCCGGACCCCGCACGGTTCGGGCCTCGGCACGACCGTACGGCTGACGCTGCTGCGCGCCCCGCACAGCCCCGACCCGGAGACCGACCTCGGCCGGCACCGGTTCGGCTACGCACTGGCGCCGGGCGGCGAGATCACCGACGCGGTACGGGAGGGGCTCGCGCTCAACCTGCCGCTGCGGGCGGCGGTGGCACCGGTCCTGCCGTCGCTGGTCGACACGGGACATCCAGCGGTCACGGTCGAGTCGGTGAAGCTCGCCGAGGACCGCAGCGGCGATGTGATCGTGCGGCTGTACGAGTCGGCGGGCGGTCGCGCCGGCACCACGCTGCGGGTCGGCTTCCCCGTCGTCCGGGCCACGGTGACCGACCTGTTGGAACGGCCACTGGGCGATGCGGAGACCGACGAGCACGGTCTCGTACTGTCGCTGCGGCCGTTCCAGATCCTGACACTGCGGCTGACCCCGGCCTGACACTGCGGCTGCCCCCGCCTGAGGCTGCTGCTGCGCCCGCCTGAGGCTGCGGCGGGCCCCGTCCCTGATCCGGGCGCGAGCCGCCGGCTCAGGGACGGGGCACGTTCCGCAGGTTGGAGCGGGCCATCTGGACCATCCGGCCCACTCCCCCGTCCAGCACGATCTTGCTCGCGGAGAGCGCGAAACCGGTCACCATCTCGGCGCTGATCTTCGGCGGGATGGAGAGGGCGTTGGGGTCGGTGACGACATCGACGAGCGCCGGGCCCTTGTGCCTGAAGGCGTCCTTGAGGGCGCCTTCAAGCTGCTTGGGCTTCTCCACCCGCACCCCGTACGCCCCGGATGCTCGGGCGATTGCTGCGAAGTCCGGGTTCTTGTTGGTCGTCCCGAACGACGGCAGGCCCGCGACCAGCATCTCCAACTCGACCATGCTCAGGGATGAGTTGTTGAACAGCACGAGCTTCACCGGCAGGTCGTACTGCACCAATGTCAGGAAGTCGCCCATCAGCATGGTGAATCCACCGTCGCCGGACATGGAGACCACCTGGCGGTTCCGGTCGGTGAACTGGGCGCCGATGGCCTGCGGGAGTGCGTTGGCCATCGAGCCGTGGCTGAACGATCCGATGACCCGGCGCTTGCCGTTGGGTGATAGATACCGTGCGGCCCATACGTTGCACATGCCGGTGTCCACGGTGAACACGGCGTCGTCGTCGGCCAGTTCGTCCAGCACCGAGGCGACGTACTCCGGATGGATCGGGACGTGCTTCTCGACCTTGCGGGTGTACGCCTTGATCACGCCCTCCAGCGCGTCGGCGTGCTTCTTCAGCATCCGGTCGAGGAACTTGCGGTCGGTCTTGGCCTTCACCTGCGGAGTCAGACAGCGCAGGGTCTCGCGGACATCTCCCCACACCGCCAGATCCAGCTTGGAACGGCGGCCCAGGTGCTCGGGACGCACATCGACCTGGACGATCTTCACATCGGTCGGGAGGAAGGCTTGGTACGGGAAGTCGGTGCCGAGCAGGATGAGGAGATCGCACTCATTGGTCGCCTCGTAGGCGGCGCCGTAGCCGAGCAGACCGCTCATCCCGACGTCGTACGGGTTGTCGTACTGAATCCACTCCTTGCCGCGCAGTGCGTGCCCGACCGGGGCTTTCACCCGTTCGGCGAACTCCATCACCTCGGCGTGGGCGCCGGCCGTTCCGCTGCCGCAGAACAATGTCACACGTTTCGCCTCGTCGACCATCCGGCGGAGCTTGTCGATCTCCTCGTCACCGGGCCGGACCGTCGGCCGCGAGGTGACCAGTGCGTGCTCGACGGACTTCTCCGGGGCGGGCTGCGATGCAATGTCACCCGGCATCGTGACGACGCTGACCCCGCCCCGGCCGATCGCGTGCTGAATGGCAGTCTGGAGCAGCCGGGGCATCTGCTGCGGATTGGAGATCATCTCGTTGTAGTGGCTGCACTCCTGGAAGAGCAGCTCCGGGTGGGTCTCCTGGAAGTAGCCGAGCCCGATCTCGCTCGACGGGATGTGCGAGGCGAGGGCGAGCACGGGGGCCATGGAACGGTGGGCGTCGTAGAGACCGTTGATGAGGTGCAGATTGCCAGGGCCGCACGATCCGGCGCAGGCCGCCAGCGAGCCCGTGATCTGGGCCTCCGCACCGGCGGCGAAAGCGGCGGTC
Source organism: Streptomyces sp. NPDC102437 (assembly GCF_044765565.1). Classification (NCBI taxonomy): domain Bacteria; kingdom Bacillati; phylum Actinomycetota; class Actinomycetes; order Kitasatosporales; family Streptomycetaceae; genus Streptomyces; species Streptomyces sp. NPDC102437. The sequence continues at coordinate 77,834 of NZ_JBIWKI010000009.1, forward strand.
TCCTCGTGCCGGACCTGGATCCAGTCGATGGCCCGGTTTCGGCGGATGGCGTCGACGACGGGGTTGAGGCTGTCACCGACGACGCCGTACATACGCTTGACGCCGGCCCGGACGAGGATGTCGACGAACTGCTCCGACACGTTCTGCTTGGCCATGGGTGCGTACCCTTTCCGCGCTTCGGCTTCCGGACTCCGCATCCATCAACCCATGGCCCGCGCGGTTACGCCTCCCAGACGCCCACGCCGGTACGGTCGTCGGAGTACCCCTTCACCCGGAGCTGGGTGTCCGCGAGGAACGCCACGAGCCCGGGTGCCCCTTCGGGGGCCCAGCGTCCGGCGAGTTCCTGGACGAGGGCGGGCTCGCCGCGCAGCGGTTCGGCCAGTCCGGGGCTGCACAGCAGCAGTGTGTCTCCCGGCCGGGCCACCGAGCCCCGGAAGCGGAACGGTTCTTCGGCCCCGGAGCCGGCTTCGGATCCGGAACCGTACGCTGATTCGGCCCCGGCCACGGCTCCGCACCTGGGGTCCGTGCCGAGGTCACCGGCTGCCGGGACCACCGGTTCGAGGTCCTGCCAGACGCCGTCGCGCAGCCGGAAGAGTCCACCGGCGCCGACGCCGAAGAAGATCCGGGTGCGGCAGTCGGGGTCCGCCGACAGCAGGAGGCAGCGCAGGCCCGCCGTGTACTGCTGCGGCTCCACCCCCAGCTCGGCGGCGCGGGCCCGCAACTTGCCGTACGTGCGGTCGGTGAGACGGTGCAGTCCGGACTTGAGCTCTCCGCGGCGGCCCGCCCTTATGTCCTCGGAGAGCCGGGCGTGGCTGCGGCCGACCGCTGCGCCGATCCAGCGGCAGGCGTCGGCCGCCGCCAGATGTGCCGATTCGGTGGCGTGGGCCCCGGTGGCGACGGCGACCAGGACCAGGGCGCGTTCGTCGGTGCCGAAGCGGGCGGTGAGCAGCGCGTCGCGGCGGGGCTCGCCGCGAAACCGCGCGGAGTCCCCGCGCACGGAAGCGGCGCGAAGGGTGTACGTGCCGTAGCGGGCGCCGTCGAGCACGGTGTCGGGGACGATGCCGTCCAGTTCCTGCGGGACGGTGGCGGGCAGCGCGGTGGGTTCGGCGTCGTAGGTCGGCGGCCGGTCACCCACATGGCCGATCACGGGGCGGGAGACCGGGCCGGATTCGCGTTCGGTCTCCGGTGCGGGTGCGACGGACGCGGCGGGTGCGGTCGGTGCGGCGGGTGGGCCCGGTGCGACGAGTGCAGTGGACACGACGGATGCGATGGACGCGGCAGGTGGGGCGGAAGCGGCAGGTGGGGCGGAAGCGGCCGATTCGGTGACGGATGCCTGCGAGGCGGCGGGTTTCCCGGCGACCGGCCGCCTGGGCAGCGGCGGCACCGACGGGGGAGGCGGAGCAGACGGCGGAGGCGGCGGACCCGCGGGAACCGGCGGGGCGGCGAAGGTGCGTGGCTGCGTCGGGCCGGCCGGGAGCTCCCCCGGCGCACGTACGATCACGGCGGGCGGCTCGCGCGGAGCACGCTCCCGTACCGCGCCCTCCCCCGCCGGCCGGGGCACCTCCACCGTCCCCGCCTCGGGCGGCGCCCCCGCACCCCCGTCGGGTTCCCCGTCGGTTCCGCCTACATCTGCCCCGCCGCCGTCCGGACCCACCGCTTCCGACGCCGAGTCGAAACGGTCGTCGAGGCTGTCCGGGTCGTCGAGGCTGTCGCCCGCGTCGCTCGTCCCGGTGTCCCGGGCGTTCTCGTCGTACAGCCTGCGCCACCAGTCGTCCTCGTGGGCGGCGGGCTTCTCCCCCTGCTGACTCATGCCCTTATTGTCGACCGCGGGGGCCGTACGAAAACGGGTCATCCGGAAATAGCGGCCGCGGACATGGGTCCGCCGGGCGTCCCCACCCCCCACGGGGAGGACGCCCGGCGGACCGGTCAGGTCGTGATCAGCGCACGGCGTACGCGTCGTTCACGGTCTGGATGACCAAGTTGCCGTTGGTGTCCGTCAGTTCGGTCTTCAGGGTGACGGGCTTGCCGGCCGCGCCCGCGTGGTTCACGGTCGCGGTCCACCGGCCGTCCTGCTGTGCGGTGGCCGCCTCGGTCCAGGTCTTCCCACCGTCGTAGGAGTACGAGACCTTGGCCGCGGTCAGCTTGCCGGGCGTGTAGCCGGCGTGACCGGTGACGCTCAGGCCGATCTTCTGACCGTCCTCGGCCGCGAGGGTCTTGAGCCCGTCCGTGTCCAGGTCGTAACCCGGGAAGAGCAGCGGGATGCCCTGGGAGTACGCGTTCTCGTCCCGCTTCGAACGGAACTTCCAGGTGGTCTCGGTGCTGGTGGACCGCTTCCACACGGCGGCGGGCTGACCGAACTTGGTGGTCCGCAGGGTGAGTTCGTACGCGGCGTCCTCCGCCGGGACGGTGAACACCCCGGACGGCCAGCCGGTCTCGCCGATCACCTTGCCACCGCTGCTCAGGCTCATGTTGCCGACGTCGCCGAAGGAGCCCTGGAGACCGGCGTGCTCGCTGTCGCTCCAGAAGCCCGGGGCGACACCGATCAGGTTGTCCTGGCGCTCGGCGGCGAGCTGGAGCTTGCCCGCGGCGTCGCGCGGGGCGGCGGGGGCGGGGATGCCCCGGTACCAGTTCTCCGTGCGCTTCGAGCCGGCCGTGTAGGTGCGCGGCTGGTCGACCATCATCTCGCCCCAGGGGAAGCTGGAGGAGATGTACCGGACCCACGCGGTGTCGCCCGCCGAGTAGTACTCGGTTCGCTTGCTGGGGGCGGCCACGTAGTCGGTCCCGCCGGAGAACGCACCGCCGTACGGCCGGTTGATGATCATCATGTCTGCGTAGTCCGCCGCGAGGCCCATCGCCTCGTAGTTGGCGGTGACCTTGCCGAGCTTGGTGTCGCGGACCTTGTAGGTGCGGTCCGAGGTGACCGGGCCGGTCTCGGGGAAGGCCAGGTTGTAGACGAACGGGCTGACCGCGGTGGCCTTCCAGCTCAGCTCGACCGGACCGTCGGCCAGGGCGGTCTTCAGCGCGTCGGCCTCGTCGGCCTCGATGCCGAGTGCCGGCAGCGTCGACGCGGCGTAGCCGACGGACGGCTGCCAGGGTCCTGCGGAGGGGCGGTGGGTGATGATGGCCTTGGCGCCGGCTGCCTTGGCGTCGCGCACCTGGGTGTACACGTTGTTGTTGCCGTCACCGACCTGGACAAGGGCGATCTTTCCGGCGACGTCCGCCGCCTTCAGCTCGGCGGGGGTACCGGTGCCGGCGTCGACGAGGGCGGCCTTGCCGGTGCCGTCGAGGTTGACGGAGCCGGTGCTCGCCGTCCTCGGGTGCAGTTCGATGCCGCCGACGACCGACAGCTTCTCGATCTGCGGGGCGTACGCCCGCCAGAAGCTGGCGAACTCGAAGTCGCCGTCAGTGGCCTTGCCCTGCACGTCGGCCAGGTAGTTCTTGACCGCGGAGCCACCGGAGATGGAGCCCGCGTGCAGCCAGACATCGTCCCAGGTGCGGCCGAATGCGAGCGTGGTGGAGCGGCTCTCGGAGGCGCGGTCCTCGGTCTTCACCTGGATCCGGTGCGCCTTGCGGGCGTCCAGGACCAGGGTCGTGTCCTTGGTGACGTTCACCTGGGGCCGCGCGAGGTAGGCGACGGACTCGTCGGCGTTGCCGGTGGCGTCCTTCGGGTCGGCCGTGGTGACGAAGCCGGACACGAAGTACGCCCCGGGGCGCACCTGGTAGACCTGGTCGGTGGAGCCGTCGTTGAAGCGGCGCTCGCCACTGGAGTCGTCGGTGCCGATCACGTCGAGCGAGGAGAAGCCGCCGGCGGGCTTGCCGGCGCCGTCGACGAGCTTGACCCGCAGCGTGACGGTCTCGGCCCCTACGTACAGCGAGAACGGGGTGGAGACCTTGGCGCCGCCGGGGCCGGTGGCCAGCACACGTCCGGTGACGTCACCGTACTGCGCGGCCTTCAGCTTGGCCGTCGGGTCGATCTGCAGCGGGACCTTGACGGTGGCTCCGGCCGGGACGGTGACGGTGTTCGCGTCGAGCTTCGCGACGGAGGAACGGACGGCCGAGCCGTCGTTGCCGGTGACGCCCTGCACGCTCAGCGACAGCTTCACCGGCTTGGTGCCGGAGTTGGTGTACGGGACGTCGACCGTGGTGCGGTCGGTCCGGTCCTGCGGCCAGTTGTAGGTGCCGCCCTGGATGGCGGGGGCGCCGACGACGGTGGTGTCGATGGCGGCCTTGACGTCGAGGCGGCCGCCGCCGGTCTCGCGTACGTCGCCGGGGATGTCGCTCTTCGCGGACGAGACGAGCGCCGCCTTGATCTGCTGGGCGGTCCAGTCCGGGTGACGCTGCTTCACGATGGCTGCGGCGCCCGCGACATGCGGGGTGGCCATCGACGTACCGGACATCGACCGGTACGCGCAGATGCCCCGGCCACCTGCCGCGGCGGCCGAGATGGCGACGCCGGGGGCGGTGATCTCGGGCTTGAGGGTGTGCGATCCGATGGCCGGGCCGCGGCTGGAGAACTGGGCCGTTGTGTCGTCGCGGTCGACGGCGCCGACGGTCAGCACACTCGGGGCGCAGCCGGGCGAGGAGACGGTGTTGAACGTCGGGCCCGAGTTGCCGGCCGCGATCACGAACAAGGTGCCCTTGCTCTGCGCGAGTTCCTCGGCGGCGACGCTCATCGGGTCGGTGCAGTCCGTCGGTTCCGGGCTGCCGAGGCTCATGGAGACGACGTCGGCCTTCTGGTCGACCGCCCACTGCATGCCGGCGATGATCCAGGACTCGGCGCCGGAGCCGCTGTCGTTGAGGACCTTGCCCGCGAGCAGATCGGCGCCGGGGGCGACGCCCTTCTTCTTGCCGCCGCTGGCCGCGCCGGAGCCGCCGACGGTGGAGATGGTGTGGGTGCCGTGGCCCTGGCGGTCGTCGGTCGAGTCGGAGTCGGTGAAGTTCTCCGAGGCGGCGACCCGGCCCTTGAGGTCGGGGTGTTCGGCGTCGACACCGGTGTCGAGGACGGCGACCTTGGTTCCCTTGCCGTCGTATCCGGCGGCCCAGGCGAGGTCGGCACCGACCTGCTCTGTCGACTTGTCGAGGGTGGCCTGAACCTTGCGGTCGAGCCAGAGCTTCTTCATGCCGGAGGCCGAGAAGGAACGGGCGCCACGGGTGACGTCCGACCAGAAGTCGGCGGCCTTCTCCTTCTCCGCCTTGAGGGCGAGACCGCCGATGGCATCGAGCGCGAGTCCGCGCTTGGCGCCGCGCGGGGTGGCGAAGGTGGAGCGGGCCTGGCCCTCGCCGTAAACGGCGATCAGCGGCAGCGACTTGGTGTGGGCGTCGTCGTAACCCTGCCGGATGAGGCCGGTGACGTTGAAGAGCTCCTCGTCGACCTTGCCCGCGGCGAGCGCGGCGGCGGCGCTCTCGGGGTAGACGTAGAGGTCCTTGCCGGACTGCCTGGTCTGCACCAGGGGGACGGTGCCGTCCTCGCGGGGCAGCGCGGTCGCCGAGTCGGCCCCCGAACTGTCCTTGCTCACCAGGACCTTGTCACCGGTGACCAGAGTCACGGTGACCGACTTGTCCTTCGTGGTTTCGGCGGCCGAACTGCCGGTCAGTGCTCTCTTCCCTGTCGCATCGTCCTGCGGCGCTGCCGCGGACGGTGCGATCGCGGTGACGGCCAGGACGGCGGCGGTGGCCGCGCCCAGCGCCGTACGCGATATCGGACGCATCGCTCTCCCCAAGTGAATCCGGAACCAATCAGCGCAAACCGCAGTCTTCCGGAGGTTGTTGGTACTTCGGTGGCGCCACATTGGCAGAGCGCCGGGCGATAAAGGGATGATGTCCACGGCGGGTTTACGCCGTGGCCGCTTTCCGCCATGGACGGACGCCCGACGACAGCGACATCGTGCGGAATCAACGCGTCCGGGAGGGGTCCGGAGATGCTGGGAGCCATAGGGCTCGACGAGATACAGGAGTCGACGTACCGCGCGCTCGTGGCGGTGGGGGCCGCGGAGGTCTCCGATCTCGCGCACCGGCTGGGCGTTCCCGAGTCGGACACCGAGCGGGCGCTGCGCAGGCTGGAGCAGCACGGTCTGGCCGCGCAGTCCTCGGCCCGCACGGGCCGTTGGGTGGCGGCTCCGCCGGGCGTGGCGCTGGGGGCGCTGCTCACCCAGCAGCGCCATGAGCTGGAGCAGGCGGAGCTGGCGGCGGTGCTGCTCGCCGAGGAGTACCGGGCGGATGCCGACGAGCCGGCCGTGCACGATCTGGTCGAGGTGGTCACGGGGGCGAGCGCGGTGTCGCACCGCTTCCACCAGTTGCAGCTCGGCGCGACGAGCGAGGTGTGCGCCCTGGTCACCGGGAAGCCGATCGCCGTCAGCGGGATGGAGAACGAGGCCGAGGAGCAGGTCGCGACGCGCGGAGTGTCCTACCGGGTGGTGATCGAGCGGGAGACGCTCTCGATGCCGTTCGGGATTCTGGAGCTGTCGACGGCGCTGAGCCGGAACGAGCAGTGCCGGGTCATCGACCGGGTGCCGACCAAGCTGGTCGTCGCGGACGGCGCCCTGGCGATGGTGCCGCTGACCGGGCGCGGCGCCGAGCCTGCCGCCCTGGTGGTCCATGCCTCCGGGCTCCTGGAGTCGCTGATGGGCCTCTTCGAGGCGGTGTGGCGCGAGGCGATGCCGCTCAGGCTGGGCGAGGGCAACCGGCTCCAGGAGGAAGACACCGGCCCCGATCCCACGGACCTGGAGATCCTGTCGCTGCTGCTGGCCGGGCTGACGGACGCAAGCGTGGCGAAACAGCTGGAGCTGGGGCTGCGGACCGTACAGAGAAGAGTGAAGGGGCTGATGGAACTGACCGGCGTCTCCACCCGGCTCCAGCTGGGCTGGCATGCGTACGAGCGGGGCTGGGTGGCCCGCACGCCCCGGTTCTGACCCGCACCCCCGGTTACGGAAGAGGCCCGCCACGGAGCGGCCGCGACAACACACCGCTACGGCTCCGATACGCCCTGAGCTGCGCCGACGCCTCCGCCCCCGGGTGCGCTGACGGGCGGGCCCGGCCGGACTCCGGCAGGCTGGTCAGATGAGCGTGTGGCAACTCGTCGCCGTCGGCCTCGTCATACTCCTCGGCCTGCTGGGTGTGCTGGTGCCGGGGGTCCCCGGGCAGGCGATCGTCTGGGCCGCCGTGCTGTGGTGGGCGCTGACCGACATGACGCCGGTCGCCTGGGGCGTACTCATCGGCGCGACGGCGCTGCTGCTGCTGAACCAGGCGCTGAAGCCACTGCTGCCGCCGCGCCGCCCGCGCGAGACGGGCGCGCCGCGCAAGACCCTGATGCTCGGCGGGATCGGTGCGATCGTGGGCTTCTTCGTGGTGCCGGTGATCGGTGCGATCCCCGGATACGTGGGAACCATCTACGGGGCGGAGAGGCTGCGGCTGGGCAGCCACGGGGCGGGGTGGGCATCGGCGCGCTCGGTTATGCGGGCGACCGGCTATTCGGTACTCGTCGAGCTCTTCGCGTGCCTGGTGGTGGCGGGCGCCTGGCTCGGCGCGGTGATCTGGGGCTGATGCACACCCCACCCTTGCGACATCCTGCCAGGCGAACACCAGTACAAGGAGTCCGGCCCGGTCATCGAGACCCCGCTCTCGGCGGCCCAGTCCCTGCACGACATGGTCTGCCAGGTCCTGGGGCGGCACGACCAGGGTCTTCCCGGCACTACCCGCCGCCTGGCGGGAACTGACCGTGCACAACTTCCGGACCCAGGGGGCGTTCCTGCTCAGTGCGGTACGCGAGGAGGGCCGGACCCGGTGGGTACGGCTGACCAGCGAGGCCGGTGCCTCCCTGCGTCGTACGCCATGGCATCGACGGCCCGGTGGAGATCCGCGACCGGCACGGACGGCAGCTGGACCACGAGACGACGGCCGACGGCACGGTACGCATCCGCCTCGGCAAGGGCGAATCGTCCCTGATCACAGCGCGGGGCGACCGACCGGACCTGTCCATGCGCCCGGTGACACCGAACGCCCCCGCACCGCGCTGGGGCCTGCCTGCGTAGGCCCGCTCACAACAGCCCCAGGTGTCGGACCCCGTACGAACGCCAGGGCCGCCACCGGTCCGTCTCGGGCCGCCCGTCCGGATCCACGTCCGGGTCACCGAGCGCACGCATCCTGATCAGCGCCGCGGCTGCCGGGCCGGTCCCCGGCAGCCGCAGCAGCGCCTGCCCGGCCTCGTCGCGGTCGGCCCCGGCATCGAGCCGTACGTCCCCGTCGGCGAGCGCGGCCGCCAGCGCCCGCAGCCCCGGATCGCCCGTCGCACCGGCCAGCACTCCCGGCTCGGGGAACACGTGCGTCAGCCCGCCGCAGGGCACGTCCAGCACCTTCCCGTACAGCTCCACCAGCCGCTCCGCCTCTTCCCGCCCCACCAGCGTCCGTACCGCGAACTCCTCCGGGTCCGCGGCGCCCGGCGAACGCAGCCCGGGGCGGGCGGCGACGCCCGCAGCGAGGAGCGGGTCGGCGCCGAGCAGCTCGTCCACGGCGTACGGATCGGCGTCCAGGTCGAAGAGCCGCCGCAGCCGCTGGACGGCCGTCGTCAGGTCCCGCAGGTCCGTGAGGTGGATCCGGGCGTCCAGCCAGGCCCCGGCGGACCGCTCGTCGACGGCCACGATGCCCGTGCCGTACGGAAGCCGCAGGGTACGCCGGTAGACACGGGCACCGGCCGCACCGCTGACCTCCTCGATCCGGGCGACCGCCTCACCTGCCAGAAGGTCGAAGACCTCACGGGCGGCGTACGGCCCCCGGTGGGCGAGCCGCAGCGGGATCCCGGCGGTGCGCGCCTCCCGGACCGCCGCTCCCAGCCCCGTCCCGGCCTCGGCCCGCAACGCGCTCGGCGTACGGGCGTAGATCTGCCGGATCGTGTCGTTGAACTGGCGCACGCTGGCGAAGCCCGACGCGAAGGCGATCTCCGTCACGGGCAGCCCGGTCGTCTGGAGCAGCAGCCGTGCCGTGTGGGCCCGCTGGGCTCGGGCGAGCGCCACGGGCCCGGCGCCCAGCTCTGCGTTGAGCTGCCGCTGCACCTGGCGTGAGCTGTAGCCGAGCCGGTGGGCGAGACCGGGCACGCCCTCCCGGTCGACCACACCGTCGCCGATCATCCGCATGGCGCGGCCCACGACATCGGCCCGCACGTTCCATTCCGCCGAGCCCGGCACGGCGTCCGGGCGGCACCGCCGGCAGGCCCGGAAGCCGTGGCCCTGCGCGGCGGCCGCGGTCGGGTAGAAGCGGACGTTCTTCCGCTTGGGCGTGACGGCTGGGCAGCTCGGCCGGCAGTAGATCCCGGTCGTTTCGACGGCGAAGAAGAACTCCCCGTCGAAACGGGCGTCGCGGCTGCTCACCGCCTCGTACCTGGTCCGTTCGTCCATCACACCGTCCAGTGTGCGGCACCCACCGGCACCGGACTGGCGGGTTTCGGACGTGGACCCAGCGGTCTGCGGCCATGGACGCCCCCGGACCGGGGACCGCCGCCTACCGCACCCGGCCCCGCTTCACCTCCATGGCGAACCGGCCCTCGGCGCCCTTGCGCTTCCAGTCGCGCAGCATCTCCGAGCGCATCCGGGCATCGGTCTTGGCCGCGATGCGCTGGTTCTCACGGATCAGCTTGCGGAAGCTGTCGAGGCGCCGTTCGTGCAGCGAACCGTCCTCGATCGCGGCGAGCACCGCGCAGCCGGGCTCCGACTCATGGGCGCAGTCGTGGAACCGGCACCGCTCGGCCAGCTCCTCGATCTCGGAGAAGACCTGGCCGACACCGGCCTCCGCGTCCCAGAGCCCGACCCCGCGCAGCCCGGGGGTGTCGATCAGCACGCCGCCGGAGGGCAACAGCAGCAGATTGCGGGTGGTGGTGGTGTGCCGGCCCTTGCCGTCGACGTCCCGCGCGGCCTGCACCTCCATCACGTCGTGACCCAGGAGGGTGTTGGCCAGGGTCGACTTGCCCGCACCGGAGGCGCCGAGCAGCACGCTGGTACCGCCCGAGACGATGGCGGAGAAGACATCGATGCCCTCCCCCGTGGTGGAGCTGACGGTCAGCACCTGTACCCCGGGCGCGACGCCCTCGATGTCCTGGACGAGGTACGACAGAGTGGTGGCGTCCGGTACGAGATCGGCCTTGGTCAGCACCACGATCGGCTCGGCCGCACCGTTCCCGGCCGGCCCCCCGCCCCCCAGCAGCGCGTCACCGCCGGAGCTGGACATGGCAAGGGCGAGGAAGCGCTCCACCCGCCCCAGGTCGAAGTCGACCGCGAGCGAGAGGCAGATGACGATGTGGTCCACATTGGTGGCGAGCACCTGGCCCTCGGAGCGCTGCGAGGACGTGGAGCGGACGAAGGCGGTACGCCGCGGCAGCAGCGTCCGTACGAACTGTGGGTCGCCGTCGGGGTCGACCGCGACCCAGTCACCGGTGCAGACGATCCGCATCGGATCGCGCGGGACGACGAAGGCGGTGTCGGCACGGAGCGTGCCCTCGGGGGTGACGACATCGCACTGACCGCGGTCCACCCGCACCACGCGCCCGGGCAGCAGACCCTGTTCGGCGTACGGTGCGAATTCGGCCGCCCACGCGTCGTCCCAGCCGTACGGGGACAGCGGGTGCGGGGTGGACGAGCCCTGAAGAGAGGAGACGGAAGAGGGGAAGGACGGGAAAGACAAGGGAAACCCTTCAAAGGGTGGCCCCGGCAACGCGCACACGGGCGCGGGGAGTTGCGGAGTAGGTCAGCCGGCGACCACGGGGGTGGGAACGATGCTCTTCGAGTTGTGGGCAGCACCCATCGCAGCGACAGTCATCACAGTCCTCACCTCCTGGTTCAAGCACGGGACCGACCGCGGTAGTTGATCTCCGCCGTCCGGAACAGTGAACACCTTAGCCCGCACGCATCGGCCGGCTCAACACATTTGAACGAGGCCCAGTGCGTCCGCCGGACGGAGAGGGATCCGGACCGCTTTCACCGACCTCATCCCTCGATATCCCTCAATCAGGTGATACACATGCACAACGACCGGTCCGAGGCCGTTATCGTGCCGAGCATGACCTCACCCCAGTCCGCCACCAGCACGTTCACACAAGCCCAGTTGGGCACGATCACGCTGATCGGGTGGAGCGGCGAACATCCCGCCGACGGCCACGATGTCGCCTTCCTGCTCGTCTACTCGCTGGGCGACGGCTCGGAGGGCCGCGCCGACGGCGAGACCGCCATGCGCACGGCCCTGGAGCGCTGCGGACTGACGGTGGGCAGCGGTCCGGTGTACGCCGCCGAGAACCCGGGCCTCCCCGTGAAGCTGCTCGTCCAGGCAGGTCAGGCGGTCCTCACGCTGCCCCACTTCACGGCGCAGTACCCCGCACCGCCCGAGTGGCTGGCCGCGGCCGACCACCGGGGCGAGGTGCACACCATGTTCGCCACCCGCCCATGGCCCCAGGGCGCACCGGGCCGGCCGGTGAGCGAGGAGCTGCTGCGGTCCTTCGCAGCCGCCCCGGAGATCATCACGACCTCCGCCCACTGCGTCGTCCCCGTCCGCAGCCTGGGCTGACCCGCCCCCGGAACGCCGGATGCCCACCGCCCCCGTGGTGCGGTGGGCATCCTTTTGCGTGGAGCCCTGGGGCTGTGCGCCCCGGATCCTGCTGTGCACCGCGGTGCGGGCCGCCGCGGGGTGAGATCCCCGGCAGCCCGCGCCTCGGGTGCGTCAGTCGTTGGCGATCCCATTGCCCGAGAGCACCGGGATGTCGTCGACCAGGTGCGACAGCGGCTCGTCGCCCTTGGCCTGGGTGGAGTTCTCGGCGCACTGCTGGTTCTGCGGCGAGGCCAGCACGTTGACGTCCTGGACCGCGACCGGCACCAGCACGCCGACGAGCGAACCGGCGTCGGCCTTCAGCGGCAGACCGACGCAGGCCTTGTTCAGCGTGCCCTGGACGAGCTGGAACTGCGGGCTGCCGTCGCCCATGGTCACGCTGTTGCCGAAATCGCTCACGGTGCCGTTGCCGTTGACCGACGTGGTGCCCTCGTCATTGCCGATCGCCATGGCCGCGGGGGCCGCGGCGGCGGAAAGGCCGACCAGGGACACGGCCACTGCTGCGCCGGCCATCATCTTCTTCATCACGCTTCACCTTTCGGAGCGTCCCGTTGTGGAACGTACTGATCAACCCGCTACGGAAGCGCCGGTTCCGCAGTGCCACTCAAACGGGTTCGATCCGGCATGAGTTCGACGCTCGTGGTTACCCGTCGACGGCCTCGCCCGAGGTGCGGGCCGCGGGAACCCTGCTGCCCGCGTGACCCCGGTCGGGCCCTGTCGGGGGCGCGGGCTCCGGATTGCCGTGGGCCGCCTGCCACTCGGCGAGCAGCCGGTCGTAGATGGGCGTGCCGTCCTGTGCGTGCCGCTCCCGGCCGCAGGGGCGTTGACTGTCGTACTGGTCCATGTGTGGCCCTTACCCGGTGCGGCGGGTGAGGGCTGCCCGCACTACGGCAACCGGCCCAGTCCACCCGCCCCTTCGAGGGTCCGCCGCGTCCCGGACGCACGAGTGGGGCCGGCACATCCAGGCGGCCGGGGAACGGCTGCGGCGTGGATGTGACGGCCCCACAAGGTGTTTCAGCTACTGCGTGCAGGCGGGCTCGAAGCTGACCGCGGCACGCTCCCCTGCCGTTCCATGGAGTTCAGCGAGGAGCGCCCGGAGCGGTACGGCCTCAGTTGTTGCCGGTACCGTTGCCGGCGAGGATCGGGATGTCGTCCAGGATGTGCGAGAGGGCCTCGTCACCCTTGGCCTGGGTGGAGTTCTCCGCGCACTGCTGGTTCTGCGGCGAGGCCAGGACGTTGATGTCCTGGACCGAGACGGGGACGACCCCGGCGACCGAACCGACGTTGGCCTTGGCCGGCAGCGCGATGCAGGGCTTGTTGAGCGAGCCCTGGATGAGCGCGAACTGCGGGCTCATGTCGCCGTGGGTGGCGGAGTTGCCGAACGACTGAATAGCGTCGTTGCCGTTGACCGACGTCGTGCCGGTGTCGTTGCCGATGGCCATGGCCTGGGGGGCGATCGCGGCGGAGACGCCGACGATCGAAGCAGCGACTGCTGCCGAGGCCATAATCTTCTTGATCACTGAATAGCCCTTCTGAGGTTCTCTGTTGCCCGCCTGTCCGGAGCGAACTGATCAACTCGCGACGGCGGGGATAGTTGTGCCGATTCACTCGAACGGTGCTTCTACGTCCGGTTGTTCGTCGAATTCACCGCACCGGAGGAACACGAAAGGCCGGGGCCGGCCGGGAACCACTGTGGCGCGACTGGTCAGCCGCCGACCGGCAGACCGCCGATGAGCGGGGCCGCGCCCTCGGCCGCACCGGTCGCCTGGTCGGCCAGCTTGGTGACGGTGCCGTTCTCCTGCACCGATTCCGCGGCACCGCCGACCGTGTCGACGATCGGGTCGGCAGCCTGTGGCGCGCTCTCCACCACCTGGTTGATGCCTCCGTTGAGGCTGACGTCGGGGGCCGTGGCGTTGGTGACGGCGAAGGCGGGAGCAGCCGTTCCGAGCGCAACCACGGAACCGGCAACGAACGCAGCAGTCTTCGCGTACTTCACTTTCGGGTTCCCTTCTGCAGCGGCATCTGTTCGGTCGCGCACCCGCGCCGCACGAGCCTTCTTTAGCCGTGCCTTCTGCCGCTTTCGCCCTGGGTAACGATGCGGTTGCGACACGGCAACTGGACGGAGTCGCCTTTTCTGCGGGACCACCCGATCGAATGGGGCGGAGAATGCCGGAAGGCCCCGGATCGCATCGAATGCGTTCCGGGGCCTTCCGGTCACGAGCGTTCAGCCCGTCCGACCAGGGATCAGACGGTGCCGCAGTTGTTGCCGAAGGCGGGGGTGACCGCACCGATCACGTTCAGGGTGTCACCGCACGCGTTGATCGGGACGTGAACCGGGAGCTGGATGGAATTACCGGACGCCACGCCCGGGGAGAGGGCGGCGCCGCCCTCGGCGCCCGAGTCGGCGAAAGCGGGGGCGGCGGCACCCATCGCCATCAGGGTTCCGGCGGCGATGGCGGCAACCTTGGTGTACTTCACTTTTGTTCCCTTTCTTCGACGGAGTCCGAAGCAGCAACGTCTTTCGTGCCGCACGAGCATGATTCTGATCACTCGTAACTCCGCCGCTGCAATTCATAACGATTTAAGACCGTGGGAGAAACTCTTCATCCAGAAGATTCTCGGAAAGTCGCCCGAATGACGCAACAGCGATCGCTCGATATCACCTACGAGCTCCTCCGGCAATCCGAAGCACCCATTTCGGGGAATGACAGCAACAGACCCGGGCCGCGCGGAGGAGGAACGCCGGCGGCCCGGGCCTGCTGCGGCTGGTTCAGCTACGGATCAGCTGTTGCCGGCACCGTTGCCGGAGAACACCGGGATGCTGTCCAGGATGTGCGAGAGCGGCTCGTCACCCTTGGCCTGGGTGGAGTTCTCGGTGCACTGCTGGTTCTGCGGCGAGGACAGTACGTTGACGTCCTGGACCGCGACCGGGACGAGGCCGACGAGGGAGCCGGCGTTGACCTTGGCCGGCAGGCCGACGCAGGGCTTGTTCAGGCTGCCCTGAACCAGGCCGAACTGCGGACTGAGGTCACCGTGGGTCTCGGCGTTGCCGAACGACTGCGAGGCTCCGTTGCCGTTGACCGAGGTCGTACCGCCGCCGTCTCCGATGGCCATGGCCTGCGTCGCGCCCAGACCGAGGATGGAGGCGGCAACGGCACCCGTAGCCAGAACCTTCTTGATCACGATTAACCCTTCTCGTACTGGATGCCCCGTACCGGAGCCCCCTGCCCAACTCACCACCGGGCGTTTGGTTCTCTCCATTCACCCGAATGCCCGGGAGTGCGTACGGCAGTACGAAATGGCACTTCGAGGCGCCCGGACGGAAGCGGTCCGACCGATAGCCTCGCGGCCCTCAACAGCACTTTCCTGCCCGATCGGCCGAAATCCCCTGCACGCCCGCCGGGCCCGGCCCAGCCCACACGAGTACTCCATTCGTGTGATCACAAAATTTCCACGCGTTGTCGAGTTTCCTCGACGAACCCTCCTCGTTATGAGTGACAGATGCGAGCAGGTTCGGGCGCTTGATCGGCAGAAGCGCGGGTCCCTCACTTGAAGCACATGCCTTCATGGGTCTCCGCGCTTTCCCTAACCGCCGCTTGCCGAGTCACGCACGGGCACTGCCGGATTGGCCTCCCGGCGGTCTCCGCACCGGCCTGATGAAGGAACTGCGAGCGTTGTGCTCGCACGGAATGTCCTAAGAAGGGGCAGTCAATGCGAAAAGCCTTGAGTAAGAGCGTGCTGGTGATGGCGGCGGCGTCAGGGATCCTGACCGCCGCCGGTGGATACGCGTTCGCGGATGCCTCCGCCGACGGCGCGACCGTCGGTTCGCCCGGCGTCGGCTCGGGCAACAACGTGCAGGTGCCGGTACATGTGCCGGTCAACGTGTGCGGCAATACGGTGAATGTGATCGGCCTGCTGAACCCCGCATTCGGCAACAAGTGCGGGAACGGGGGCGGTTCCGGCGCCGGTGCCGGGGGCCGGGGCGCGAGCGCCGAGGGCGGCGCGGTCGGCTCCCCCGGGGTGCTGTCCGGCAACAACATCCAGGCTCCGGTGGACGTGCCGGTCAATGCCTGCGGCAACTCCGTGAATGTCGTCGGTGCGCTGAACCCGGCTGCCGGGAACACCTGCGCGAACGTGGACGGGCCGGCCGTCGAGCCTCCCGTGGTCGAGCCTCCCGTGGTCGAACCGCCAGTGGTCGAACCGCCAGTGGTCGAACCGCCAGTGGTCGAACCGCCCGTGATCGAACCGCCAGTGGTCGAACCGCCCGTGATCGAACCGCCAGTGGTCGAACCGCCCGTGATCGAACCGCCAGTGGTCGAGCCTCCGGTGGTCACACCGCCGGTCACGCCCCCGGTCACACCCCCGGTGGTCACACCCCCCGTGACGCCCCCGGTGGTCACGCCTCCCGTGGCCACGCCCCCGGTCACGCCTCGCAGCGGTGAACCGCGGACCAGTATCGAGCCGAAGGGCCCCGTCGGCCAGCTGGCGCACACCGGGGCCGATGCCAACCTGGGCATGGCCGGCGGGGCCGCCGCGGCCATGGTGCTCGGTGGAACCCTGCTCGTCCGCCGTACCCGCGCCTCGAAGAGCTGACCTGCACCGTCGGTAGCCGGTCGTCGATCGACCGGCCGAAAGCCGCGGTCCGTCGCCGCAGCCGGGGCTGTGGCGACGGACCGCTCTCCTGTTCCGGGCGGGGCTCAGACCCTGCTGAGCCCCGCCCGGTCCAGGCAGGCCGCGACCTCGGCGGTCTCGGCCGCGTCCAGGCGGCGCATCGGCGCGCTCATCGCGTTCGTCCCGATGATCCCGCGCAGCATGAGTGCCATCTCGAAGGCGCCGAGGCCCGCGGCGGTGGGGGACGCCGTGCCGGGACGGGCCACGCGGACGATGTCGAAGAGCGCCACGAGGCGGTCCTGTTCGGCCCTGGCTGCGGCCCAGTCGCCCCGTACCGCGGCCTCGTGCAGCCGTACGTAGCCGTGCGGGTCCACATTGCCGAGCCCGGGGACCGAGCCGTCGCGCCCGCCAGCATCAGCGCGTCGACCACCACTTCATGCCCGGTGAGCACGGAGAACTCCGGGAATTCACGGGCTCCGACGGCCAGTCGGCGGAACGAGCCGTCGTCGCCGCTGGAGTCCCTTCACACCGGCCAGCACGCCGTCCGCGGCGAGCGTCAGCAGCAGCTCCGGGTCGAGCTTGCTGTGTACGCAGACCGGTACGTCGTACGCCAGGACCGGCAGGTCGAGGGCGGCGGCGATGTCGCGGAAGTGGCGGTCGATCTCGGTGGGGTGCGTGCGCGTGTAGAAGGGGGCGGTGACGACGACGGCGTCGGCGTCGAGCCCTTCGGCGACGCGGGCCCGCTCGACCGCCCGGTCGGTGGTGGTCTCGATCGCTCCGACGAGTACCGGGACCTGGCCGGCGCAGGCAGACGTGATGACCTCGATGACCTCGTCCTGCCGGCCGGGCGTCAGATAGGCGGTTTCGCCGGAGCTGCCGAGGGCGAACAGGCCGCTGACGCCGCCGTCGAGCAGATGCCCCACGACCCGCTCCAGGGAGGGGCGGTCGATCTCGCCGTCCTCGGTGAGCGGGGTGACGACGGGTCAGCGACCAGGTCGGTGACCACGCCCCACAGCTCCTTGCGCCTGTCCTCGTCGGCGGCCTGGGCGGCCTTGTCGAGGGTCTGCCTGACCAACCAGCGCAGCAGGAGGTCGGCGTCGTTACCGAAGACCGACGGGTCACCGGGGGCGACCAGCACCTCGAAGTCGCCCTTGTCGATCTTGGCGTACTGGGCCGGGAACTGGGCGATGTCGAGGGTGACCTTGACGCCGGCCGCCTCCCAGCTCTCCTTCAGCAGCGGGGCGATGTCCTTGACCCAGCCGGTGTCGGTGGTGAGGACGGTGAAGGAGAGGTTCTTGACGCCCGCGTCGGCGAGCAGCTGTTTGGCCTTCGCCACGTCGTGGGTGTGGACCGTGGCGGCCTTGTGGTAGTCGGGGTGGGTGGCGGGGACGTAGCCGGTAGCGGCCGCCGCGTTGCCCACCATCGCCGTCGAGATGATCTTCTCGGTGTCCAGTGCGTAGTGCAGCGCCTGGCGTACTCTCTTGTCGGCGAACCGCTTGTCGGCGGTGTTGGACGTCAGGAAGAGCAGGCCGAAGGACTGTACGGACTCGGTCTTCGAGGCGCCCGCGAGCCGCTTGACGTCGATGTAGGGCACGTCCTCGATGGCCTGGACCCGACCCGACTCCATGGCGCTGACGCGTGCCGACTGGTCCGACATCAGCCGCCGGATCATCTTCTTGGCCTTGGCCGGGTGGGGGCCGTTGTACTTGTCGTACGCCTCGAAGACGATCTTGTCCTCGCGGGTCGCCTCGATGAACCGGTACGGCCCCGAGCCGACAGGCTTGGCGTCGAACGCCTTGGGGTCCGGTTCGACGATCTTCTTCGGGACGATCCGGGCCACGGCGATGCGGGAGGGGAAGAGCGCAAAGGGGTACTTCAGCTTGAACTCGACCGTGCCGGCGTCGACGGCCTTCACCGTGTCGATGAAGGGCACGAACTGCGCCATGAGCGAGGCGTTCTTCGGGTCCAGGATGCGTTCGAAGCTGAACACCACGTCGTCGGCGGTGACCGGTGATCCGTCGTGGAAGGTCGCGCCCGTGCGGAGCGTGGCCCGGTAGGTGGGTGGCGTTGATCCTCTTCGGCAGCTCGGTGGCGAGTGCGGGACGGGCCACGAGGGTAGCCGGATCGAGATCCACGAGGCCCTCGAAGATGTGCGTATCGGCGGCGTACGGAGTGGCGCCCGAGGTAATCATCGGGTCGGAACCGGTCGACAGGGGTACGGGAGACCGGCCTCGATCAGGCCGCTGCCGCTGCCCTTGTCCGCCGTGCCGTCGGCGGTCGATGACGGGCCGCCGCAGGCGGAAAGGCTCGCCGTGATGGCGGCTGCGGCACCGATGGCACCGATGTGTCGCAGGAAGGTGCGGCGCTCGACACCGGCTGGTCTCAGCTCGGGCACGGGTCCTCCAGGGACGTCGAAGGTGGAACGTGAGGGGGAGATCTGGCGGGGAAGCGGGGGGTGGGAAGCAGGATCACGAGGGATCAGGAACCCTGGGCATCGGACGTCAGATGTCTGATGCCTTGATAGCGTGGGAACGTAGCTGGACAATCGAGAGGGGTCAAGAGGTGGGGAGTTCACATATGTCCGGTGCGAAGCCCGGCCGGCAGCTGCTCCGGCAGGAAGTGGTCGAGGGCATCAAGCGCTACATCCTCGAAGAGCGCCTTCGCCCCGGGGACCCGCTTCCCACCGAGCCCGCCCTGTGCGAGGCGCTCGGCGCCAGCCGCTCCAGCGTCCGCGAGGCGGTCAAGATCCTCGCCGCGCTGGACATCGTGGAGGTGCGGCACGGGCACGGCACGTACGTGGGCAGGCTGAGCCTGTCGGCCCTGGTGGAGAGTCTGACCTTCCGGGGACTGCTCTCCCCCGACGACGACTTCCAGGTGATGGCCGACCTCGTCGACGTACGCGAGCTCTTCGAGCGCGGGATGGCAGACCGGATCGTCTCGCTGCTCAGCGCGGAACAGCTCGACAGGCTGGACGGCCTGGTCACCACGATGCGCAGGACCGGCGCCCAGGACGGGCACGGCTTCGTGGAGGCGGACCGGGCGTTCCACGCACTGCTGGTGGCGCCGCTCGGCAACGACCTGATCGGCCAGCTGTCGATGGCCTTCTGGGACGTGTACTCGATCGTCGCGCCGCACCTCGACGGGTTCACGCACGCCGACGAGATGGCGACGATCGCGGCCCACCAGAACATCGTGGACGCCGCACGGACCGGGGACATCACCGGCTTCATGAAGGCGCTGGGCGAGCACTACGCCCCGGTCAGGCGCCGGATCTCCGAGGCCCGCGCCCGCGACAGCGCCCTGGACTGAGGCACCGTCGGCGGAGCGGGCCGCCGGCCCCGGCCGTGATCCGCCGCCCCGGCCGGTCGTCCGCCGACCCCGGGCCGTGTTCACCGACGCGGTGCGCTGTGTCGAGGCGGTGCGCGAGCACCCCGCGGTCGATCCGGACCGGGTCCTCGTGACCAGGGTCAGCCAGGGCGGCGGGATCGCGCTGGCGGTGCCGGGGCTGGCCGGGGTGATGCCGGACGTGCCTTTCCTCTGCAACTTCCGTCGCGGCGCGGAGATTTCGGGGCGGCCGCCGTTCACCGAGATCGCCGAGTACCTGAAGCTCCACCGCGACCGCACCGGGGCGACGTTCACCACCCTGTCGTACTTCGATGCGGCGCTGCTCACCACCCGCGCCCCCGCTCCCGCGCTGTTCTCGATCGCGATGATGGACGAGATCTGTCCGCCCTCCACCTGCTTCACCGCGTACAACCACTACGCGGGGCCCAAGGCCCTACGCGTCTACGAGTTCAACGGGCACGAGGGCGGCACGGCGTATCAGCAGCGGGAGCAACTGGCCTGGGTGCGTTCCCTGTTGCTGCTCAGCGCCGCCCTGCTGGTGGTCACCGCGACCGGCACCGCCCACGCCGCCCCCCACCCTCGGTCAGCTGACGTCGCAGGACCTGACCGTCGACGGGGTGGGATCGCCCCACTACCGCATCCCGGCACTCACCACCTCGGTCAAGGGCACGGTGCTCGCGGCCTACGACGCCCGCCCCACCCTCGGCGACCTGCCGGGCCGGCGGATGGACGACGAGCCAGGTCGTCGTCCCGGCGCTCAACCCGGGCCAGGGGGCCAATGTGAAGGTCCCGGTGACGGTGGCCGCCGACGCCTCGGGCAGTGCCACGCTCACCGCCACGTACCGGGCGAGCGGCAAGCAGGCGTCCGGCAGCGCCACGGTGACCGTGACTCCGTAGCGGGCGGGGCCTCCGGGAGGTGCCGCGCGTCCCCGGTCCGTCCTCGCGCACCGGTGCGACGATGAGGGCGTTCAGCACCTCCCGGAACGTCAGAACAGGTGGTAGCGCGGTGGCAGTGACGGGTTTACGCATCGGGGTGGTCGGCGGCAGCATCGCCGGCTGCGCGATCGCGATCGCCGGGGCTCGGGCCGGGGCGGACGTCACCGTCCACGAGCGCAGTGACGGCGAGTTGCAGGACCGGGGTTTCGGGATCGTCATCCCGCCGCCGCTCCACCGGGAACTGGTCGCGGGCGGGTATCTGGGCGCGGACATGCCGACCACCCCGGTGGCCACCCGGGTCTGGCTGGCACGGGCACCGGGGCGGCGGTCGGCACGCGAACTGGCCCGGCAGCAGGCCCCGGTGGCACCGTGCAACTGGGGTCTGCTGTGGCGGGCGCTGCGCGCCGACGCCGGGGGCTGCACCTACCACCGCGGGCACCCCGTCGCCTCCGTCGGACGTACGGCCTCCGGCGGCGCCGTGATCCGTTCCGCGGACGGCGAGCGGGAGTACGACCTCGTCGTCGGGGCGGACGGACACCGGTCCGTCACCCGCGAGCTGCTCGCGCCGGAGGTGCGGCCGGTGCCCGCCGGGTATCTCGTCTGGCGGGGCACGATTTTGTCGAGCGCGCTGCGCGACCATCCGAAGCAGCTGGAACTGCTGGAGTCCGCCTGGGTCACCCTGGGCTTCCCCGGCGGGCACGGTGTCTTCTATCTGATCCCTGGGGCGGCCGCGGGTTCGCGGCTG
This sequence comes from Streptomyces sp. NPDC102437, assembly GCF_044765565.1. Lineage (NCBI taxonomy): Bacteria > Bacillati > Actinomycetota > Actinomycetes > Kitasatosporales > Streptomycetaceae > Streptomyces > Streptomyces sp. NPDC102437. The sequence continues at coordinate 99,051 of NZ_JBIWKI010000009.1, forward strand.
CTGGCGTACGCCGTCTACGCCTCTCCCCCGGCCGCGGACGCGGCCACCGGCCGCCCCGGACGCCCCGGCCCGTGCCGCGTACGTCCGGCACATCGCCGAGGAGCACTTCCCCGCCGAGTGGGCCGACATCGTCACCCGGGGCGAACACAGCTCCCAGGCGCTCCACCCGGTGGCCGACTTCGTGGTGCCCCGGGCGGCGGAACACCCCTTCCTGCTGGCCGGCGACGCGGCGAGCGTGACCCGGCCGCACACCGCGAGCGGGGCGGTCAAGGCGCTCCAGGACGCGCTGTGTCTGGAACGGTCGCTGCGCGCCTCCGCCTCGGCGGCCGAGGCCCTGCACCGGTACGCGGACGAGCGTTCCGCCGAGGGAGCCCGCCTGGTCGGCCTCGGCCGCAGGCTGGGGCGCGCGTTCGTCGAGAACGCGCGCGACTGGCAGGCGATGGGGCCTGCCGAGGTGGAGGCGCTGAGCCGTGCCGCGCTGGACGGCGACGACAGCTATCTGTACGGCAGCGTCCAGCGGCAGGGGTGACGGGCTGACTCAGCGGCAGCGGTGACGGGCCGGTTCAGCGGCCGAGTGGTGCGGACGTCGCCGCGTCGGTGGTCAGCGCGGCCATGTCCACGACCCGGTCGGCGGCGTCCGCGACGGCCGGGTCGTGCGTGGCGACGACCGTGACGCAGTCGTCCTGGCGGGTGCGTTCGGCAAGGAGCCCGGCCAGTTCCCCGGCCTGCGAGCGGTCGACGGCCGCCGTCGGTTCGTCGATCAGCAGCAGCTTCGGGGAGAGGAAGAGCGCACGGGCCAGGGCGACGCGCTGGCGCTCGCCGCCGGAGAGCTGCTCGGGGCGGTGGCGCAGGCGGTGGCCGAGACCCACTCGGGTCAGGGCCTCCTCGGCGCGGGACCGGTGCGCGCGGGGGCGTCGGCCGCCGATGTACACGGCGGCGAGCAGCTGGTCGACGGCGGCCAGTCCGGAGAGCAGGTTGCCGCTCTGGAACATGTAGCCGATCCGTTCCCGGCGGGCCCTGGCGCGCTGGGCCTCGGTGAGCCCGGCGAGATCCTCGCCGTCCAGCAGTACGTGCCCGGCGGTGGGCCGCAGCAACGCGCCCGCGACGGCGAGCAGAGTCGACTTCCCGGAGCCCGACGGACCGACGAGGGCCGTCATGCGGCCGGGTTCGAAGGTGACGTCGAGTCCGTCAAGGACGGTGGTACGTGCGTCGGTGCTGCCGAACTCGACGGTGACGCCGGTCAGTTCGAGGCTCATCGGTTGGCTCCCAGCATGGTCAGCGGGTCGGCTTCGGTCACCCGGCGCAGGGTCAGGACGGTGCCCGCGAGGCCGACGGCCACGACGGTGCACATGGTGCCCACGAGGGTGGTGGCGGGCAGGCTGAACGGCACCTGTTCACCGACCAGCAGCCCGACCGCTCCCGCGAGCACGGCGCCCGCCGCGGTGCCGAGGACGACGACCAGGGCCGCCTGGAGCACGGTGTGGGCGAGCAGCCGCCGACGGGAGGCGCCCAGTGCGCGCAGCAGGGCGAGTTCGGGCTGCCGCTGCACGGTCCACACGGCGAAGAAGGCGCCGACCACGAGCGGGGCGATCAGGTAGAGGAAGACCTGGATCGAGTTCATGGTGACGCGCTCGCCGGTGTAGCCGGGGGCCGCCTCGTACGCCTTCTCCTTGGTGAGGGTGGTGGTGGAGTGCCGCGCGTCGAGGGTGGCGGCCGAGGTCCCGGACGGCGGGGTGCGCAGGGCCAGGGCGCTGAACTGGCCGGGGATCGCGGCGGTCGCGGATGCCGGGGCGCCAGGGGTGCTGAAGCGGATGCGCTGCCAGGTCTTCAACGGGACGTAGGCGACGGGCACATGGCCATAGGCGGAGCGCCCGGTCAGCCCCACGACGCGCAGTTCGATGCCGAGACGGTCGATGACCAGGGTGTCGCCGACGCTTACGCCCTCGTCGGCGAGTTCGGCGGACATCACGATGCTGTCCGCCTTCCCGTCCGTGAGGCCGTCGCCGTCGGTGACCGAGGGGTTGAGGAAGGAGCCGGGCTCGACGCCGAAGGCGGCGAGGTCGACCTCGGCGCCACGGCTGGTCGTGCCGCGGGTGATGGAGACGCCCAGCGGGGTGGAGTCGGTGTCCGCGTCCGCGCGCCAGGCGGCGGCGGTCCTCTCGTCGAGGAGGCTGCGGGCGAACTGGTCCGACCGGGCGTCCGAGGAGAAGACCAGCTGCGTGGCCGGGAGGCGGCGCAGCGCGGAGATGGTGTCGTCACCCAGGCCGGTGGTGAAGCCGGAGACTATGCCGACGAGTGCGGCGACGAGCACCACGACGGACCCCATGAGCAGGAAGCGCCCTCGGGCGGCGCGCAGCTCCAGCAGAGCGAGGAACACGGCGGTTCCCTTCGATGGATGGATGTTAGGGACGGTGTGTCGCCAACATAGATGATGGGGACGCTGCGTCGCCAAGTGGGGTCGGATGTGTGTGCCGGGGCTTCTAGACTGGGCCGGTGCCCAGGATCAATGCCGCCACCGTCGCGGAGCACCACGCCCAGCAGCGGCTGGCCCTGGTGCGGGCGGCGCGCGAACTACTGGAGGGCGGCGACGCCGAGGCCGTGACCTTCACCGCGGTCGCCAGGGCGACGGGCCTGGCCCGCAACAGCCTGTACAAGTACTTCCCCGGCCGGCCCGAACTGCTCGCCGCGGTCGTCGAGGACGCGATGCCCCGTTGGACGGACGCCATCCGGGCGGGCATGTCGGCGGCCGGCACGTCCGAGGAGAAGATCGCCGCCTACGTCTCGTCCCAGCTGGAGCTGGTGCGTGGCGGGGAACACCGGATCGCCCAGGCGCTGGCCGGTGTCCGGGACGCGGCCATGGTGCGGGAGAGCGCGATGCAGGCCCACCGGGAGCTGCTCACCCCGCTGATCGGCGCGCTGACCGAGCTGGGCGAAAAGGACCCGCGGCGCACGGCACTGCTCCTCCAGGGGATCGTCAACGCGGCGACGACGGCGATCGAGAACGGCGACGACCCCGAGGCGGTGACGGACCGGGCGGTGCGGATGGCCGTCACCGCGATCACCGGGGCGACCCCGGGGCGGTGAGGCCCCGCCACCGCGCCGTGGCCGGGCGGGCGCGCCCGGCTACCGGACCGGCGACGGTTCCAGGCGGGTGCGGATGCCGTCGAAGTGGGTGCGCATGGCGCGTGCCGCGCGTTCGCCGTCGGCCGCCGCGACCGCCGCGACGATCTCGCGGTGCTGGGCGCAGGTGGCGACAGGGTCCTGATGGCCGTCGTCGAGATCCTCGCGTACCCGGTCCATGGCCGCCCAGAACGCGTCGAGCACCTCGCTGAGCAGGTGGTTGTCGAGCGAGGCGTAGAGCGCCAGATGGAAGGCGCGGTCGGTGCAGCGCGCCACCCGGCCGTGATCGCGGGCCTCGTCCTCCATCTTCGCGACGAGACCGCGCAGCGCATCGAGGTCCTCGTCGGGGATCCCGGCCGTGACGGCGCCGACCAGACCGGCCTCCAGCGCCTCCCGTACCTTCATCAGCTCGAAGAGGCCCGGCTCTCCCTGCCGATGCCGGACGGCGGCCCGGAAGGCGAGCGCCTCGGCGAAGGGTGACAGGGAGAGCGAGCCGACAAAGGTGCCGAAGCCTCGGCGGATCTCCACGACATTGACGGCCTGGAGCGCCTTGAGGGCCTCGCGCACCGACACCCGGCCGGCCCCGAAGAGCTCCATCAGTTCGCTCTCGGTGGGCAGCGCGTCTCCGGGGGCGAGCCTGCGCTCCAGGATCAGTTCCTTGAGCCGTCGCTCCATGTCCTGAGCCAGGGTGGGGCGCGCCACAACGACCTCCCGGGGTGCGTTTGCCCCTTGACCGTTCGCAGGAGCATCCGTTTAAGGTGAGTCAGACATAGGACATCTTACGTCTCATGTATCGATCCGTGCAGCCGTTCCGGCCATGGACCGGTGCACCGACCGAGCCCTCATCGAGCTGGAGCCCCTCACCATGTCCCTGACCTCACCACTGCACGGCGTCGTCCCGCCGGTCTGCACCCCGCTCGACCCCCAGGGGGAGGTCGACACCGCGTCCCTCGCCCGGCTCGTCGAGCACCTCATCGGCGGCGGTGTGCACGGGCTGTTCGCGCTCGGCTCCACCAGCGAGGTCGCGTACCTCACCGACGAGCAGCGCGCCACGGCGCTGGAGACCGTGGTCGACGCGACCGACGGCAGGGTTCCGGTGCTGGCCGGGGTCATCGACACCACCACCGCCCGCGTCGTCGAGCACGCCCGCTCCGCCGCCGCACTGGGCGCGGACGCCCTGGTCGCGACCGCGCCGTTCTACACCCGCACCCACACCAAGGAGATCGCCCAGCACTTCCGGCGGCTGCGGGCGTCGGTCGACCTGCCGCTGTTCGCGTACGACATTCCGGTCGCCGTGCACAGCAAGCTCTCCCCCGCGCTGGTGCGCGAGCTCGCCGAGGACGGCACCCTGGCCGGCCTGAAGGACAGCAGCGGCGACGAGGGCGGACTGCGCCGCCTCATCGTCGAGCTCGGTGGCCGCAGCGGCCGCGCGGACGGCCCCGCGCCCCGCTTCAGCATCCTCACCGGCTCCGAACTCACCGTGGACGCCGCCCTGCTGGCCGGGGCCGACGGTGTGGTGCCGGGCATCGGCAACGTCGACCCGGCCGGTTACGTACGGATCTACGACGCCTCGCGGGCCGGGAACTGGGAGCTGGCCGCGAAGGAGCAGGAGCGGCTCGTCGAGCTGTTCGCCATGGTCGACGCGGGCCCGGAGGCGGACATGGGCCGCAGCTCCTCGGCGCTCGGCTCCTTCAAGTCGGCGCTCCAGCTGCTCGGCATCATCGCCTGCGGTGACACGGCCTTCCCGCAGATCCAGCTCAGCGCCGAGTCCGTCGCCCTGGTCTCCCGGCGCCTGCGCGCCGCCGGTCTGCCGCCGGTCCGATGAACGACGACCGCTCCCGGCCGTCCGCCGCCAAAACCGGTGCCGCGGTCGTCGGACTCGACCTCGGCGGTACGAAGATCGCCGCCGCGCTGTTCGGGCCCGACGGCACCGTCCTGGCCCGGCACACCCGGCCCACCCCGGCCCTGGACGGCGCGGCGGCCGTGCTGGACGCGCTCGCCGGGGCGGCCGCGGCCGTCGACCCGGGGCGGCTGGCCGCGGCGCTCGGCATCGCGGCGGCCGGCGTCGTCGACCCCCGTACCGGCATGGTCACCAGCGCCACCGAGCCGAATCTCAGACCGCGATCCGCTCGAAGACTGCGGCGAGCCCCTGCCCGCCGCCGATGCACATGGTCTCCAGGCCGTACCGGGCCTCGCGGCGGTGCAGTTCACGGGTGAGCGTGGCGAGGATACGGGCGCCCGTGGCGCCGACCGGGTGGCCGAGGGAGACGCCGGAGCCGTTGACGTTGATCCGCTGCTCGTGGTCCTTCTCGCCGAGCCCCAGCTCCCGGGTGCAGGCCAGCACCTGGGCGGCGAAGGCCTCGTTGAGCTCGATCAGGTCGAGGTCGGCGAGGGTGAGTCCGGCGCGGTCCAGAGCGGCCCGGGTCGCCGGGACGGGGCCGATGCCCATCGTCGCGGCGGGCACCCCGGCGCGGGCGAAGGAGACCAGCCGGACCAGCGGGGTGAGGCCGAGCCGCTCGGCGGTGGCCGCGCTCGTGACCAGGCAGGCGGCGGCCGCGTCGTTCTGGCCGCTGGCATTGCCGGCGGTGACGGTCGCCTCCGGGTCGGACTTCGCCATGACCGGGCGCAGCGCGGCAAGTTGTTCCGCGGTGGTGTCGGGGCGGGGGTGTTCGTCGGCGGTGACGACGCTCTCGCCCTTGCGGGTGCGTACGGTGACGGGGACGGTCTCCGCTTCGTACCGCCCCTCCGCCGCCGCCCGGCCGGCCCGCTGCTGGGAGCGCAGGGCCAGGGCGTCCTGGTCGGCGCGGCTGATGCCGTACGCGCGCCGGAGGTTCTCGGCGGTCTCGATCATGCCGCCCGGCACGGGGTGGTTGACGCCACCCGCGGTGACCCGGCCCCGGGCCAGCGAGTCGTGGAGCTGGAGACCGGGGCCCTTGATGCCCCAGCGGCCGTCGTGCGTGTAGTACGGGGCGGCGCTCATCACGTCGACGCCGCCCGCGATCACGACCTCGCTGAAGCCCACCCGGATCTGCATCGCGGCGTCGAGCACGGCCTGGAGGCCCGATCCGCAGCGGCGGTCGACCTGGGAGCCGGTGACGGTCTCGGGCAGTCCGGCGTCGAGCGCGGCGACCCGGCCGATGGCGGGGGCCTCGGCGGACGGGTAGGAGTGGCCGAGGATCACCTCGTCGACGGCGGCGGGGTCGATCCCGGTACGGGCCACGACCTCGGCGATGACGCGTGCGGCGAGTGCGGCCGGCTTCTGCTGCGCGAACACTCCGCCGAAACGGCCGATGGGGGTACGCAGTGGTTCACAGATGACGACATCGAGCTGCTGGTCGGGCTGGTCGGGCACGGCGTGGCCTTTCGGTGGCGAGCGCGGTTGCCGCTCGGTGGCGGGAGCGTATGCCGCTCGGTGGCAAGCGCGGTTGGCGCCCGGTGGCGAGAGCGTTTGCCCTCGACCCTTGCACCCGGCGACTGAGTCGGTCCAATATCCAGTTTGCCCTGGTTCAAGACGTGGCGCGTCTCAATTCCTGCCTGCGGGGGCCCGGTTCCCGACCGGGCCCGTAGGCGTGGGCAGGGCCTCCTCCGCCACAGCGAGGACCGCGCGCAGCGCGGCGGAAGGGTTGTCGGCCCGCCAGGCCAGCGCCGCCTGGAGCCGGATCGGCGGGCCGGGCAGGGGCCGGTAGACGAGGCCGTGCTGCTGGATGTGCTGGACGGAGGTGACAGTGAGCGTGACCCCGACGCCCGCGGCGACCAGCGCCAGGATGGTGTACGAGTCGGGTGCCTGGACGACCCGGGGGTTGAACCCGGCGGCCTCGCAGGCCCCGACCATCGCGTCGCGCACGGTGGAGCCGGTGTTGGCGGGGAAGGAGACGAAGGGCTCCTCGGCCAGGACGCCGATGGGGACGCTCTCCAGCCGGGCGAGCGGGTGGTCGAAGGGCAGCGCGCACACCATCTCCTCCTCGTCGATCACCCGGTACGCCACTCCCGGCCGGGTCACCGGCAGCCGGACGAACCCCAGGTCCAGCGAGCCGTCGGCGACCCGGTCCAGGGCCACGTTGGCGTAGGTCTGGCCCCGCATGACCAGTTCGAGGGCGGGGTGGGCGGCGCGCACGGCCCGGGTGAGGTGCGGCAGCGTCTCGTGGCTGGAAGCGCCCGCGAAGCCGATGGTGACCCGCCCGTACTCGCCGCGGCCCGCCGCCTTCGCGGCACGCACCGCGGTGTCGAGGTCGTCCAGCACGGTGCGGACCGGCTGGAGGAAGGACTCCCCCGCTCTGGTGAGCCGCACCGAGCGGGTGTTGCGTTCGAAGAGCTGGACACCCAGCTCCTTCTCCAGCTGGCGGATCTGCTGGCTCAGCGGCGGCTGGGCCATCTGCAGCCGCTTCGCCGCCCGTCCGAAGTGCAGTTCCTCGGCCACGGCGACGAACGCGGACAGATGACGCAGCTCCATGCGTGCCCCTTCGGTCGATTCATCAACCAGACGTCTTTATACGACCGTAATTTGGTATTGGACAGCAATCAATAGCCGCTGACACGGTGGGGCGACGCGCATTCCAGGACGCGCCGGCAGAGCCGGAGGAGCACCGTGGCCACGAGGGACCGGAAAGACAAGACGATGTCGCTGAAGGCGGCCATCGCCGCGTTCGTCCACGACGGCGGCACCGTCTGTCTCGAAGGCTTCACCCATCTCGTCCCGACCGCCGCGGGTCACGAGATCATCCGCCAGGGCCGCCGGGACCTCACCGTGGTCCGGATGACCGCGGACATCGTGGTGGACCAGATGATCGCCGCGGGCTGCGTCTCGCGGCTGGTCTCCTCCTTCGTCGGCAACTCCTCCGCCGACTCGCTCGGCGAACTGCGCCGCCGCATCGAGACCGGGGATCCGGCGCCGCTCGCCTTCGAAGAGTACAGCCACTACGGGATGATCTGCCGGTACCTGGCCGGTGCCCAGCGGCTGCCGTTCCACCCGCTGCGCAGTTACGGCGGCAGCGATCTGCCGTCCGTCAACAGCGGTCTGCGCAAGGTCACTTCACCCTACCCCGGCCCGGACGGCGAACCCGAGCAGATCTATGTCGTACCGCCGGTCAACCCGGAGGTGACGATCATCCACGCCCAGCGCGCCGCCCGCGGCGGCAACACCCAGATGTGGGGCCTGACCGGCATCCAGGCCGAGGCGGTGTACGCGGCGGAGAAGGCGATCGTCGTCGTGGAGGAGATCGTCGACGACAAGGTGGTCCGCTCGGACCCGAACCGTACGCTCGTCCCCGCCCACGCGGTCGACGCGGTCGTCGTCTGCCCGCGCGGCGTCCACCCCTCCTTCGCGCAGGGGTACTACGACCGGGACAACGCCTTCTACCGCGCCTGGTCGCACATCAGCAAGGATCCGCAGCGGCTCCAGGACTGGCTGGCCGAGTGGGTGCTCGGGACGGCCGACCACGCGGAGTACGTCGACAAGCTCGGCGAGGACTTCTGGGAGGGCCTGGCGGTCGGCGAGGCGCTGAGCCGGCCCGTGAACTACGGGCGGCGGCTGTGAACGGGCGGACGGAAACGGGACACGAGACGGAGACGGGACACGAGAAGGAAAGCGCCATGACCACGACCATCACCTCCTCCGAGCTGCTCTCCGTCGCAGCCTCCCGCGAACTGGCCGCGCGACGCACCGTGTTCGCCGGCATCGGCCTGCCGACGCTCGCCACCGAGCTGGCTCATCTGACGGTCGCCCCGCAGATCGAGGTGGTGTACGAGTCCGGGGTCTGCGGCGCACACCCCTCGCACCTGCCGGAGACCATCGCCGACGCGGTCCTGATCACCGGTGCCGAGGCGGTGCTGTCGATGCCCGCGCTCTTCGGCTGTGTCCTCCAGGGCGGCCACATCGACGTGGGGTTCCTCGGCGCCGCGCAGATCGACCGGTGGGGCAACCTCAACACGTCCGTGATCGGCGACTGGGACCGCCCCTCGGTCCGGCTGCCCGGCTCCGGTGGCGGCATCGAGGTGATGGCCAACTCCCGCGAGGTCTTCGTGGTGATGCGCCGCCACCATCCGCGTTCCTTCACCGAGACCCTCGACTTCTGCACCACTCCCGGCCCCGACCGGGCACTCGCCGAGGGCATCCGGCCGCTGGGCGCCGGTGTCACCCGGGTCATCACCGAACTGGGCATCCTGGCCCGCGCGGGCGTCGGCGAGGAACTCCGGCTGGTCGCCGTCCACCCCGGCGTCACCGTCGAGCAGGTACGGGCGGCCACCGGCTGGGACCTGGAGGTGGCCGACACGGTCGGGACCGTCCCGCCGCCGACCGCGGCCGAACTCCGGCTGCTGCGTGAGGACGTGGACCCGGACCGCGTCTATCTTCGCTGAGACGGAACCGGGCCTGTCTTCACCGAGACCGGACCGCGTCCGTCTCGCCGAGACGGATCACAGGTCACAGCCGTCGGCTCGGACCTGTCACATGTCACATCCCGAGAGGACCGCAACCGCCATGCGTATCAGGATCGTCGGCGCCGGGGCCATGGGCCGCGGCATCGCCCAGTGGGCGGCGACCGCCGGACACACCGTCGAACTGTGCGACGTCCGCACGGAGGCCGTGACGGCCGCCGTGGACTTCGTCCGTTCCATGCTCGAACGGGCCGTCCAGAAGGGCCGGATGTCCGCGGCGGACAGCGCCGCCGCCCTGGCGCGGCTGGTCCCGCTCGACGACCCGTGGGCCCAGGGTCCCGATGTCGAGCTGGTCATCGAGGCCGTGCGGGAGGACCTCGGCACCAAGACGGAGGTCTTCGGCAGGCTGGAGCAGGCCCTGCCCGCGTCGGCCGTCTTCGCGACCAACACCTCGTCCCTGTCGGTCACCAGGATCGCCGCCGGGCTGAAGGACCCGACCCGCCTGGCCGGGCTGCACTTCTTCAATCCGGTGCCGCTGATGAAGATCGTCGAGATCGTGCCCGGCGCGGCCACCCGCCCAGAGATCCCGCCGGCCCTCACCGCGCTGGTCGAGAGCTGCGGCCACCGCGCGGTCACCGTCGCCGACACCCCCGGCTTCCTCGTCAACCACGCCGGACGCGGGCTGGTGACCGAGGCGCTCGCGCTGCTGGAGGAGACGGTCGGCGACCCGGCGGACATCGACCGGATCGCCCGTGACGTACTGGGCCTGCGGATGGGCCCGTTCGAGCTGATGGACCTCACCGGCCTCGATGTGACGGCCGCGGTGATCGACTCGATCTGGCAAGGCTTCCGGTACACGGACCGGCTCCGCCCCTCCTACCTCACCCCGAACCGGGTGGCGGCCGGGCTGCACGGCCGCAAGACCGGGCACGGCTGGTACGCGTACGGCCCCGAGGCGCCCGCGCCCTCCCCGGAGCCGCCGGTCACCGGCGACGCGGACCGGCCGGTGTTCGTCCACGGCACCGCGGGACAGGAGCGGGACGCGGCGGCGCTGCGGGCCGCGCTGACCGCCGCGGGTGCCGTCGTCGAGACCGGCGACGTACCGTCCGCCGGCGCCCTGGTGCTGGTTCCGGTCTGGGGCACCACGGTGGCCGGGGCGGTCGCCGGAGACGGGCTGCCCGCACGGCGCACCTTCGGTGTGGACCCGCTGCCCGCGGCCGGCCGGCGCCGGGTGCTGGCCGTGACCCCGGCGGCGGACCCGGCCGCCGCGCGCGACGCCCGTGCGGTGCTGGCCCGCGCGGCCGAGGGCGACGAGCCGTGGGCGGTCTCGGTGGTGCGGGACACCGCGGGCTCGGTGGCGCAGCGGCTGCTCGCCTCGATCGTGTCGGTCGCGGCGGGCATCGCGGAGCGCTCCATCGCGGCTCCCGCCGATATCGACCTGGCCGTCACCGCCGGGCTCGGCTACCCCGTCGGCCCGCTGGCCTGGGGCGACCTGATCGGCGCGGACCGGATGCTGGAGCTGCACCGGGCCCTGCACCGGGCGACCGGCGATCCGCGCCATCGCCCGAGCCGCTGGGTCACCGAACGCGCCCAGCTCTCCCTCGCGCTGACCGACCCGGGCACTTCGCCCGCCGACTGCACAGCGTCCTCGTAGCAGTCGCGGCAGCGGGGCGGGGTGCCGGCGACCGCTCGCGGCACCCCGTACGCGCCCGTCCGGGCCGATGTCCGATCCGTACAAGACCCGTGCCGGGGCCCGGCATACGGTCGGGGCATGACTCCACGCATGGACGCGATCGGCATCGTCACGGCGGATCTGGCCGCATCGCTCACCTTCTACCGCCGGCTCGGTCTCGACATCCCCGCCGGGGCGGAATCCGCACCCCATGTCGAAGTGACGCTCCCGGGCGGGCAGCGACTGCTGTGGGACACCGAGGACGTGATCCGCTCGTTCGACCCCGAATGGACCGCGTCCGCAGGCGGGGACCGTCTCTCCCTGGCCTTCCTGTGCGACAGCCCGGCGGAGGTGGACGCGGTGTACGAGGAGCTGACCGGTGCGGGCTACCGGGGGCGGCTGAAGCCGTGGGACGCGGTGTGGGGGCAGCGTTACGCGACGGTCCTCGATCCGGACGGCTGCGCGGTGTCGTTGTTCGCCGCCAACGGCTGAGGCAGTAGGCCATGGCGGGCCAGGTAGGCGGTCAGGGTGGTCCCGGCCAGGTCGCGCATCTCCCGGGCGAGATGGGCCTGGTCGCTGCAGCCCGCCCGGACGGCCGCCTCGGCGTACGGCGTCCCGGACCGGACGAGGGCGAGCGCGCGCTGGAGGCGCAGGATCCGGGCGAGCGTCTTGGGCCCGTAGCCGAAGGCCGCGAGCGAACGGCGGTGCAGCCGGCGGGCGCCGAGCCCGGCCCGTTGCGCGGTGTCCGCGACGGACCACCCGGCGTCGAGCCGGTCCGCGACGTACCGCAGCAGCGGGTCCGGCGGCGCCGTGCCGGCCGCCCGGCGCAGCGCGACGGCCTCCAGCTCGGCAGCCGGGTCGGGGGCCTCGGCCAGCTGCTCGGTGAGCTCGCGGACCCGGCCCGAGGGCCACAGGTCCGCGAGGTCGACGCGGCGGTCGCGCAGCTCGTGCGCCGCCACGCCGAGCAGCGCGGGGGCGGTGCCGGGCGCGAACCGGATGCCGGCGCACCGCCCGTCGGCCGGGGCGGACGGCGTCGCGGCACGGGTGTCGGGGCCCGCGACGAGCAGCCGGCCGCCGATCCAGAGCAGGTCCATGCATCCGTCGGGCAGCACCGGGTGGACCGCCCCCTCCGGCATGGTCAGCGTCCACACGATTGCCCCGTCGAACCGCGACACCCGCTCTTCGTACCGCTCGCGCATGTCTCACACGCTAATGTCGTCGGCGAACGGAATCAGCTTCCCGGGGGCGGCCATGACGGCACTGATGGAGTTCAGCACCGACAGCGGTGCGACGGTGACGGTCGAGGTGGACCGGCACACGCAGGGCGCGCAGCTGGTAGCGCTGGGCGACGACAACACGCTGGCCAGGGCCGGGCGCACGTTCGACAGCGCGCTCACGGGAATCCGGTCGGCGGCCGAGTCCGCGCTCGCGGTGTTCCGGGACGGCGCCCTGAAACCGGACGGTGTGGAGCTCGAATTCGGGGTGAAGATCACGGCGGAGGCCGGTGCCGTGATTGCGAAGAGCGCGGTCGAGGGCCATCTGACGGTCAAGCTGTCCTGGTCCCCCGGCGCGACGGAGGCGGTACCCGCGGCTCCCACGCCCCCGGCAGCACCTGCGGTGCCTGCGGCTCCGGCGGAGCCGACCGTTCCGGCGCCCGCGCCCCCGCCCGCGCCGTAGGAGCCACTCAGTCGCCGGACTCCTCGTCCCGCTTCTCCGCGCTCGGCTTCTCGGGGTCGGACTTCTCCGGGGTCGGCTTCTCCGGCTCCTTGTCGCGGCTCGGCTGCAGCCTGGACACCACATCGTCCGGCGGCAGGAACTTCGACCAGCGCTCCGGGAACTCGGAGGGCATGTACGGGCTGTCGCCGTCGTCGCTCCCGTCCTCATCGTCGTCATCGTCGTCGGCCCAGGGCTCCTCCTGGTTCTCCGCCTGCGTGCGGGCGACCAACTCCGCCGCCTGGGCCGCCCGTACCCGGTCGTTCGCCGCGCGGGCCGCGGCCGTCGCCAGCGAGGGCCACACCCGGTCGATGGCCGCGTTCACCGCCGCTCCGACCAGTACCGCGAACGCGGAGATGCCGATCCACAGCAGCACGGCGATCGGGGCCGCCAACGAGCCGTAGATCGTGGGCCCCTCGACCGTGCTCGTGAGGTAGATCCGCAGCAGGAAACTGCCGAGCACCCACATCGCGAGCGCGACCAGCGCACCCGGCATGTCCTCGATCCACGGCGAACGGACCGGCACGGACACGTGGTAGAGCGTCGTCAGGAACGCGATCGACAGCAGGATCACCAGCGGCCAGTACAGGACGCTTATGAGCTCGGTGCCCCACGGGACGAACTCCACGACCCGGTCCGGGCCGACGACGAGCAGCGGCAGCACCACGGAGCCGAGCAGCAGCGCGACGACGTACAGCAGGAAGGAGAGCAGTCGCGTCTTGACGATGCCGCGCTGGCCGTCGAGGCCGTACATCACGGTGATCGTGTCGATGAAGACATTGACCGCGCGGGAGCCGGACCAGAGCGCGATCGCGAAGCCGATCGAGATGACGTCGGGCCGGGCGCCGGTGGTGACGTCCGCCAGGAGCGGCTTGGCGAAGTCGTTGACGCCTCGCTCGCTGAGCACGGTCTGCGCGGCGTTGAGGATGTTGCGCTCGATGGAGGCGACCGTGGTGGTGCTGGTCCACTCGTCGACGTATCCGAGCAGTCCGATCAGGCCGAGGAGCAGGGGCGGCAGGGACAGCAGGGTGAAGAACGCCGCCTCGGCGGCAAGACCGAGAATGCGGTACTCCATGCACGAGTTGACGGTGTCCTTGAGCAACCGCCAGGCCATCTGCCGCTTGGAGACGTTGCGGTAGAGGACTCGGGCCCGGTGGAGCCGGCCCGGTGGCCGCTCGGGTGTTTCATTTGCTGCCTGCACATCCTTACCGTATCGGCATGGCAGCCACCACCCACACCGTGTCCAACCAGGTACCACCGCTCACCGGCTACGACGTCTTCGCCACCGACCGGGCGCTCTCCGAGGCGGTGCAACGTCACACGTCACCCGACCTCCAGGCCGAAGTACGGGGCGAACTCGGTGGGCTGGGCCGCGCCGCGGGCTCCGCGCAGGTGCAGGAGTGGGGCGCGCAGGCGAACGCGAATCCGCCGGTGCTGCGTTCGCACGACCGGTACGGGCATCGCATCGACGAGGTCGAGTTCCATCCGGCCTGGCACCGGCTGCTCGGCCACGCGGTCGGCGCCGGCCTGACCAATGCCTGGGGCCGGCCCGGCGGCCATGTGCGGCGGGCGGCCGGTTTCCTGGTGTGGACACAGGCCGAGGCGGGGCACGGCTGCCCGGTGTCGATGACGCACGCGGCGGTGCCGGCGCTGCGCACCGATCCGGAGCTGGCCGCCGCGTGGGAGCCGCTGCTCACCTCGCCGGTGTACGAGCAGGGGCTGGGGCCCGCCGAACGGAAGGCCGGTGCGCTCCTCGGGATGGGGATGACGGAGAAGCAGGGCGGCACGGACGTACGGGCGAACACGACCCGCGCCGAGCCGCTGGCCGCGGCGGGCGAGTATCTGCTCACCGGGCACAAGTGGTTCTGTTCGGCACCGATGTCCGACGGCTTCCTGGTGCTGGCGCAGGCGCCCGGCGGACTGACGTGTTTCCTGCTGCCCCGGGTGCTGCCCGACGGCACCCGCAACCCGTTCGCGATCCAGCGGCTCAAGGACAAGCTGGGCAACCGGTCGAACGCCTCGGCCGAGGTCGAGTTCGACGGCACCTGGGCGCGCCGGGTCGGTGAGGAGGGGCGCGGGGTGCGCACCATCATCGAGATGGTGGCGGCGACCCGGCTGGACTGCGTGGCCGGTTCGGCGGCGCTGATGCGGCAGGCGGTCGCGCAGGCGATCCACCACTGCACGTACCGCAGCGCGTTCGGCGGCGTGCTGATCGAGAAGCCGCTGATGCGCAATGTGCTGGCGGATATGGCGCTGGAGTCGGAAGCCGCGACGGTGCTGGCGATGCGGCTGGCGGCGGCGTACGACGACGGCTCGGACAGCGAGCTGGCCTTCCTGCGGATCGCGGTGCCCGCGGCGAAGTACTGGGTGACCAAGCGGTGCACGCCGCTGGTGGGCGAGGCGCTGGAGTGTCTCGGCGGCAACGGCTACGTCGAGGAGTCCGGGATGCCGCGGCTGCTGCGCGAGGCGCCGCTCAACTCCATCTGGGAGGGCGCCGGGAATGTGCAGGCGCTGGATGTGCTCCGGGCGCTGCAGCGTGAGCCGATGGCACTGAACGCGTTCCTCCAGGAGGTCGGCAGGGCGCGCGGGGCCGATCACCGGCTGGACGGGGCGATCAGGGACATGTTGACGGAACTGGCCGATCTGGACGGGATCGAGGCGCGGGCCCGCCGACTGGCGGAGCGGATGGCGCTGGTGCTCCAGGGGTCGCTGCTGGTGCGGTGGGCACCGCCGGAGGTGGCCGACGCGTTCTGCGCCTCGCGGCTGGGCGGGGACCGGGGCGCCGGCTTCGGCACGCTGCCGCACACACTCGACCTGGCGTCGGTCGTCGAACGGGCGCGGCCCGTCGCGCACTGAGAACCGCCCCGGCACACGGCAACGGAGGGTGGTGCTGCGCCGACACGGCACCACCCTCCTTGCTGTGCACACCGGGCTGAGGGGCAGGGGCTCCGCCGCGCGGTGTTCCACCACTCTCGTACGGACCCGTACCCTCTCGCCAGAGTTGCAAAGGGTTGCAACCATTGTGTGGAGTGCACGGTGCCGGGCCCCTCGCGGCGGCAGGATGGGGCCGTGGAGCGTCGAGCCGGCCCTGGCATGTGGGGGGATACGAGAGTGGAGACCAGCGCCTCGGGGGTTCCCCGGCCCGCTGTCCCGCAGTCCGGGGGAGCCGTCCGCGCGATCCACGGGGCCAGGGAGGCCGTGCTCGTCGGCGAGCGCCCGGCTCTCACCCCGCGGGCCGAGATCGGCGCCTCGTGGGACCGGGTGCTGCGCAGCGGCATGGACCCGGACCAGTCCACCGACAGCCTGCTGCTCGATGTGGACGAGATCGAGCACCGGCGCCGGAGCTCGACGCTGGGCGAGGTCATGCCGCTGCTCAACGACGGCCTGCTCACCCTGGCGGACGCCGCCCAGCAGATCATGGTGGTCACCGATGTGGAGTGCCGGGTGCTGTGGCGCCGGGGCAACGCGGCGGTGCTGCGCCGGGCGGACGACGTCTGTCTGGCGGAGGGCGCGGCCTGGGCGGAGGAGAGCACCGGAACGAACGCGATCGGTACGGCGCTGGTCTCCCGCGTCCCGGTCCGGGTCCACTCCTCGGAGCACTTCGTCCGCACCCTGCACAGCTGGACGTGCGCGGCCGCACCGGTCCGTGACCCGCGCGACGGCAAGGTGATCGGCATCCTCGACATGAGCGGCCCCGCCTCCACGTTCCATCCGACGACGCTCGCCCTGGTCAGCTCGGTGGCCAGGCTGGCGGAGAGCGAGATCAGGAACCGGCACCTGCAGGCGATCGACCGGCTGCGGTCGGTGGCAGCACCGCTGGTGTGCCGGCTGGGCGGGCGTGCGCTGGCGGTGGACACCCACGGCTGGCTCGCCGCGGTGACCGGGATGCCGCCGGTCGACCGGCTTCCGCTGCCCAAGTCGTTACGGCCGGGCCGGGTGTGGCTGCCGTCGCTCGGGATGTGCCGCGTCGAGCAGCTGCCCGGCGGCTGGCTGCTGCAGGTCGCGGACGGGCCCTCGGACGGGGCGCCGCAGCGGGTGGTGCTGGATCTGAGCCGGCCACGCGCCCTCACGGTCAATGTGGTGGGCGCGGTGGGCACCTGGACGCAGCGGCTCTCACCTCGCCACGCGGAGCTGCTGTACGCCCTGGCGCTGCACCCCGAGGGGCGTACGGCCTCCGAGCTGGCCCAGGACATCTTCGGTGACGCGACCCGGACGGTGACGGTGCGGGCGGAGATCTCACGGATGCGCCGCCATCTCGCCCAGGTGCTCGCGCACCGCCCGTACCGCTTCGGCGAGGACGTCGAGGTGGAGGTGATCCACCCGGACCACCCGGCCGATCTGCTGCCGCACTCGACGGCTCCGGTGGTGGCCGGGGCGCGTACGGCCGGCTGAGGGCAGTCGCGTTCCGGTTCCGGTTGTGGGCCCGCTCCGTGGGCGGTTCCGCTGTCCGTGGACCGGGACCGGCTTTCGCGCAGGGAGCAGGGCGTGGTTCCCTGGCAGCCATGAGCAACCCCGCATACAGCACTGCCGCAGCCACCACCGAAGTGACCATCTGGTCCCTGGAACAGACCTCCCCCGACGATCTGCGGCCCGCCGCGGCCCCGGAGGGTGATGTGCGGATCGTGCGGTCGGAGATTCCGCTTCCCGAGTTCAGCCGGTTCCTCTACACGGCGGTGGGCGGCGACATCCGGTGGACCGACCGGCTCGGCATGACGTACGCGCAGTGGCAGGAGGCCCTGGACCGCCCCGGCGCCGAGACCTGGGTGGCGTACGAGAACGGCACCCCGGCGGGGTACGTGGAGCTGGACCCGCAGGACGACGGCGCCGTCGAGATCATGTACTTCGGGCTGATTCCGGCCTTCCGGGGGCGACGGATGGGCGGCCATCTGCTCTCGTACGGGATCGCCCGCGCCTGGGACCTGGCGGAGCGCTGGCCGGAGCGGACGCCGACGAAGCGGGTGTGGCTGCACACCTGCTCCAAGGACGGCCCGTACGCCATGGACAACTACCTGCGGCGCGGCTTCCGGCTCTTCGACACGAAGGTGGAGCTGGAGCCGGAGGTGGAGACGCCCGGACCGTGGCCGGGCTCCGGGCGGTAGTACCGGGCGGGGCCGGGGCGGGGTTACGACGGGAGGGCCGCACTCCACTTCCCCCGCACCTTCCAGTGGCAGACAGGGGGGATTGCCGCCATTACGGACAGGCGGACCAGGATACTTTCCGTGATGAGTGCCACTTCATCTCGCATGACGGGACACTCTCGTCCACATCCTGGATAGTGGTGGACTGGCCCGAGATTCGCGTGCCACGCTTCCGCCATGCCTGGAACTGGAATTGCCTTGGTGAGTCGACGCCACGTCGACCTCGGCCGCGTGTCCAGCGCCATCTGTCCGGCGAGCTGAGAGTCCCAGCACCGCCGCGATCCCCCTTTTCTCTGCCCCCCCTGCGCACCGCCGCGCCTCAGCGCGAGTGTGCAGTTCAGAGCCGCCCTCCTGCAGTCCCGAAGGACGTACTGTCATGGCCGCTACCCCGGAACAGCCTGCGACCACCACGCCCCGCCGCAAGGCCGGACGCCACCGTGGCGAAGGCCAGTGGGCCGTGGGGCACCACACCCCGCTCAACGGCAATGAGCAGTTCAAGAAGGATGACGACGGTCTCAATGTGCGGACACGCATTGAGACGATCTACTCCAAGCGCGGTTTCGACTCGATCGACCCCAACGATCTCCGCGGCCGGATGCGCTGGTGGGGTCTGTACACCCAGCGCAAGCCCGGGATCGACGGCGGCAAGACCGCGATCCTGGAGCCGGAGGAGCTGGACGACCGGTACTTCATGCTGCGGGTCCGGATCGACGGCGGCCGGCTGACCACCGCACAGCTGCGGGTGATCGGCGAGATCTCGCAGGAGTACGCGCGCGGCACCGCGGACATCACCGACCGGCAGAACATCCAGCTGCACTGGATCCGCATCGAGGACGTCCCCGCGATCTGGGAGAAGCTGGAGGCCGTCGGGCTCTCCACCACCGAGGCGTGCGGCGACTGCCCCCGCGTGATCATCGGCTCCCCCGTGGCCGGCATCGCCGCCGACGAGATCATCGACGGCACGCCCGCCGTCGACGAGATCCACGACCGGTACATCGGGAACAAGGAATTCTCCAACCTGCCGCGCAAGTTCAAGACCGCGATCTCCGGTTCGCCGGTGCAGGACGTGGTCCACGAGATCAACGACATCGCGTTCGTCGGCGTGGTCCACCCCGAGCACGGTCCGGGCTTCGACGTCTGGGTCGGTGGCGGACTCTCCACCAACCCACGGCTCGCCGAACGGCTGGGCGCGTGGGTGCCGCTCGACGAGGTCCCGGACGTGTGGGCCGGAGTCGTGGGCATCTTCCGCGACTACGGGTACCGGCGGCTGCGCAACCGCGCCCGGCTGAAGTTCCTGATGGCCGACTGGGGCCCGGCGAAGTTCCGCCAGGTGCTGGAGGACGAGTACCTGAAGCGTCCGCTGACCGACGGCCCCGCGCCCGAGCAGCCCAGCAGCCGCTGGCGCGACCACGTGGGTGTGCACCAGCAGCAGGACGGCCGCTTCTACGTAGGTTTCGCCCCCCGGGTCGGCCGGGTGGACGGCTCCACGCTCGCCAAGATCGCCGACCTGGCCGCCGCGCACGGTTCGGACCGGCTGCGGACCACCGTCGAGCAGAAGATGATCATCCTCGATGTGGCGCAGGACCAGGTGGACTCCCTAGTCGCCGGGCTGGAGGCGCTCGACTTCCAGGTGCGGCCCTCGCCTTTCCGGCGCGGCACGATGGCCTGCACCGGCATCGAGTTCTGCAAGCTGGCGATCGTCGAGACGAAGGCGCGCGGCGCCGCGCTCATCGACGAACTGGAGCGCCGCCTGCCGGACTTCGACGAGCCCCTCACCATCAACATCAACGGCTGCCCCAACGCGTGCGCCCGCATCCAGACCGCCGACATCGGCCTCAAGGGCCAGCTGGTCCTGGACGACGACGGCAACCAGGTCGAGGGCTATCAGGTGCACCTGGGCGGCGCACTCGGCCTGGAGGCCGGGTTCGGCCGCAAGGTCCGTGGTCTGAAGGTCACTTCGGCCGAGCTGCCCGACTACGTCGAGCGGGTCCTGGGCCGTTTCCAGGAGGAGCGCGAGGAAGGCGAGCGGTTCGCGACCTGGGCGGCGCGGGCCGGTGCGGAGTCGCTGTCATGAGCGAGCGCGCCGCGCCGTTCCACTGCCCGTACTGCGGGGACGAGGACCTGCGCCCGCACGAGAGCGGCCACGGCGCCTGGGAATGTGCCTCCTGCAACCGCGCGTTCCAGCTCAGGTTCCTGGGTCTGCTGACCCGGGGACTGCGGCGCAACGACGTTGAAGGGGACGGGATATGACGGACACCCTGCAGACCGGAGAAGACCTTGAGGCCCTGGCCGCGCGGGCGGGCCGGGAGCTGGAGGACGCATCCGCGACGGAGATCCTGAAGTGGGCCGCCGACACCTTCGGCGGGAAGTTCTGCGTCACCTCCTCCATGGAGGACGCGGTCGTCGCGCACGTCGCCTCGCGGGTCTTCCCCGGCGTGGACGTGGTCTTCCTCGACACCGGCTACCACTTCCCGGAGACGATCGGCACCCGTGACGCGGTCGAGGCGATGATGGACGTCAACGTCATCACACTGACGCCCCGCCAGACGGTGGCCGAGCAGGACGCCGAGTACGGGCCGAAGCTGCACGAGAGGGACCCCGACCTGTGCTGCGCGCTGCGCAAGGTCAAGCCGCTCCGGGAGGGCCTGACCGGGTACACGGCCTGGGCGACCGGGCTGCGCCGCGACGAGTCCCCGACCCGGGCGAACACCCCGGTCGTCGGCTGGGACGCGAAGCGGCAGAAGGTGAAGGTCTCACCGATCGCCCGCTGGACGCAGGACGACGTCGACGCGTACGTCGCGGAGCACGGCGTACTCACCAACCCACTGCTGATGGACGGTTACGCCTCCGTGGGCTGCGCCCCCTGCACCCGCCGGGTGCTGGAGGGCGAGGACGCCCGCGCCGGGCGCTGGGCCGGACGGGGCAAGACCGAGTGCGGGCTGCACGACTGATGACGGCTGATCAGGAGACTTCGATGAGCGTGACGGAGACGGGAGCCACCATCTGGCTGACCGGTCTGCCGAGCGCGGGCAAGACCACCATCGCGTACGAACTCGCCGGGCGGCTGCGCGGCGAGGGTCACCGCGTGGAGGTGCTCGACGGGGACGAGATCCGGGAGTTCCTCTCCGCGGGACTCGGCTTCTCCCGCGAGGACCGCCACACCAACGTCCAGCGGATCGGCTTCGTCGCCGAGCTGCTGGCGGCCAACGGCGTGAAGGTGCTGGTCCCGGTCATCGCCCCGTACGCGGACAGCCGGGACGCGGTACGCAAGCGGCACCAGACCGAGGGCACCGCGTACCTGGAGGTGCATGTCGCGACCCCGGTGGAGGTGTGCTCGGAACGCGATGTGAAGGGTCTGTACGCCAAGCAGGCGGCGGGCGAGATCAGCGGACTCACCGGGGTCGACGACCCGTACGAGGCCCCCGAGTCGCCGGACCTGCGGATCGAGTCGCACCGGCAGACCGTGCAGGAGTCCGCGGCGGAGCTGTACGCGCTGCTGAGCGAGAGGGGTGCGGCATGACGACCGTCGCGACCGTGTCGGAAGGCACCGGCAATCCGTACGCACTCAGCCACCTGGACTCCCTGGAGTCCGAGGCCGTGCACATCTTCCGCGAGGTGGCGGGCGAGTTCGAGCGGCCGGTGATCCTGTTCTCCGGCGGCAAGGACTCCATCGTGATGCTGCATCTGGCGCTCAAGGCGTTCGCGCCCGCGCCGGTGCCGTTCACCCTGCTGCACGTCGACACCGGGCACAACTTCCCCGAGGTGCTGGAGTACCGCGACCGCACGGTGGCCCGGCACGGGCTGCGGCTCCATGTCGCCTCCGTGCAGGAGTACATCGACGCCGGGAAGCTCCGCGAGCGCCCGGACGGCACCCGCAACCCGTTGCAGACCGTGCCGCTGACCGAGGCGATCCAGCAGCACCGCTTCGACGCCGTGTTCGGCGGCGGGCGCCGCGACGAGGAGAAGGCGCGCGCCAAGGAGCGGGTCTTCTCGCTGCGCGACGAATTCTCCCAGTGGGACCCGCGCCGCCAGCGCCCCGAGCTGTGGCAGCTGTACAACGGCCGGCACGCCCCCGGTGAGCACGTCCGGGTCTTCCCGATCTCCAACTGGACCGAGCTGGACGTCTGGCAGTACATCGCCCGCGAGTCCATCGAACTCCCGCAGATCTACTTCGCCCACGAGCGCGAGGTCTTCAACCGCAACGGCATGTGGCTCACCGCCGGCGACTGGGGCGGCCCCAAGGACCACGAGAGCGTCCAGACCCGGCAGGTGCGCTACCGGACGGTCGGCGACATGTCGTGCACCGGTGCCGTCGACTCGGACGCGACGACGCTGGACGACGTGATCACCGAGATCGCCGCCTCCCGGCTCACCGAGCGGGGCGCGACGCGTGCCGACGACAAGATGTCCGAGGCCGCGATGGAAGACCGTAAGCGCGAGGGGTACTTCTAAATGACCACACACACCCAGCACGCAGAGCAGTTGTCGACGACCACCCTGCTGCGGTTCGCCACCGCGGGCTCCGTCGACGACGGCAAGTCCACCCTCGTGGGACGTCTGCTGCACGACTCCAAGTCGGTCCTCACGGACCAGCTGGAGGCCGTCGAGCACGCCTCGCGCAGCCGGGGCCAGGAGGCGCCCGACCTGGCCCTGCTGACCGACGGGCTGCGGGCCGAGCGCGAGCAGGGCATCACCATCGATGTCGCCTACCGCTACTTCGCGACGCCGCGCCGCCGGTTCATCCTGGCCGACACCCCGGGGCATGTGCAGTACACCCGGAACATGGTGACCGGCGCCTCGACGGCCGAGCTGGCTGTCGTCCTGGTCGACGCCCGCAACGGCGTCGTCGAGCAGACCCGCCGGCACGCCGCCGTCGCCGCGCTGCTGCGGGTGCCGCACGTGGTGCTGGCCGTCAACAAGATGGACCTGGTCGACTACGCGGAGCCGGTGTTCGCCGCCATCGCCGAGGAGTTCACCGCGTACGCGGCCTCGCTCGGCGTCCCGGAGATCACCGCGATCCCGATCTCCGCGCTGGCCGGTGACAACGTCGTGGAGCCGTCCGCGCACATGGACTGGTACGGCGGCCCGACGGTCCTGGAGCACCTGGAGACGGTACCGGTCAGCCATGACCTCACCGCCTGCCACGCCCGCTTCCCCGTCCAGTACGTGATCCGGCCGCAGACCGCCGAGCACCCCGACTACCGGGGCTACGCGGGCCAGATCGCCGCCGGCGCGTTCCGGGTGGGCGAGGCCGTCACCGTCCTGCCGTCCGGCCGTACGTCGACGATCGCGGGGATCGACGCGCTCGGCGAGAGCGTGGACATCGCCTGGGCGCCCCAGTCGGTGACCATCCGGCTGGCCGACGACATCGACATCTCGCGCGGCGACCTGATCGCACCGGCCGCCGACG
The DNA here is from genome assembly GCF_044765565.1 of Streptomyces sp. NPDC102437. Taxonomy (NCBI): domain Bacteria; kingdom Bacillati; phylum Actinomycetota; class Actinomycetes; order Kitasatosporales; family Streptomycetaceae; genus Streptomyces; species Streptomyces sp. NPDC102437. The sequence continues at coordinate 122,476 of NZ_JBIWKI010000009.1, forward strand.
CGCCGGCCGTCACCCAGGACGTCGAAGCGACCGTCTGCCACGTCGCCGACCAGCCGCTCGCCGTCGGCCAGCGGGTGCTGCTCAAGCACACCACCCGCACGGTCAAGGCGATCGTCAAGGACATCCCCTCGCGCCTGACGCTCGACGACCTGTCCCAGCATCCGGCGCCCGGACAGCTCGTCGCCAATGACATCGGCCGGGTCGTCGTCCGTACCGCGGAGCCGCTCGCGCTCGACGCGTACGCCGACTCCCGGCGCACCGGATCGTTCCTGCTGATCGACCCGGCGGACGGCACCACGCTGACGGCCGGCATGGCGGGCGCCTCGTTCGCCGCCGCGGCCGAGCCCGGTGCGGCGGCCGCCGACGACGCCGGGTGGGACTTCTGATGACCGTCGACATCTTCTCCACGTTCGCGAAGGAGGGCGGCCGCATCGGCAGCGGTGCCCTCGGGAGTGGCCAGGGCGGGGTCGCGCGATGTGCGCGATGACGTACGCGCACTGCCTGCGCGCCCACTCGCTCCAACCGCACCGCCAGTTCAGACGAAGACCTGCCGACTTCCCGGCCGCGTCCCCGTAATCGACCGGGACGCGAGGACCGGGCCAACGAGAGGAAAGCCTCCCGTGCCTGTCCCCCGTACCACGCCGCGCCGCGCCCTCGCCGCCGTCGCCGCCCTGCCGCTGCTCGCCCTGGCGCTCACCGCCTGCGGCTACGGCTCCGAGGCGAAGCAGGACGACGTCAAGGCGGCTGACGCCCCGACCGGCGGCAAGAAGCTTTCCACGGACACCGTGAAGATCGGCTACTTCCCCAACCTCACCCACGCCACGGCCCTGGTCGGCATCCAGGAAGGCATCATCGCCAAGGAGCTCGGCTCCACCGCGGTCAAGCCGTCGACGTTCAACGCGGGTCCGTCCGAGATCGAGGCGCTCAACGCGGGCTCGATCGACATCGGCTTCATCGGCCCCTCCCCCGCCATCAACGGCTTCACCAAGTCCAAGGGCAAGAGCCTGCGGATCATCGGCGGTTCCGCTTCCGGCGGAGTGAAGCTGGTCGTCAACCCGAAGAAGATCAAGACCCTGGACGACATCAAGGGCAAGAAGATCGCCACCCCGCAGCTCGGCAACACCCAGGACGTGGCGTTCCTCAACTGGATCTCCGAGAAGGGCTGGAAGGTCGACGCCAACAGCGGCAAGGGCGATGTCTCCGTGGTCCGTACGGACAACAAGGTGACGCCGGACGCCTACCGGTCGGGTTCCATCGACGGTGCCTGGGTGCCGGAGCCGACCGCCTCCAAGCTGGTCGCCCAGGGCGCGAAGGAGATCCTGGACGAGTCGACGCTGTGGCCGGACAAGAAGTTCGTGATCACGAACATCATCGTGTCGCAGAAGTTCCTGACCGAGCACCCGGACGTCGTAGAGGCGGTGCTGCGCGGCACCGTCGCCACCAACGCCTGGATCAACGCCGACCCGGACAAGGCGAAGGCCTCCGCGAACACCGCGCTCAAGGAGCTGAGCGGCAAGGCGCTGCCGGCCGAGGTCCTCGACCCGGCATGGAAGTCCGTCCAGTTCATCGACGACCCGCTGGCCGCCACGCTCGACGCCGAGGCCAAGCACGCGGTGAAGGCCGGTCTGCTGGAGCAGCCGGACCTGACGGGCATCTACGACCTGAAGCCGCTGAACAAGATCCTCAAGGCCGCGGGCAAGCCCGAGGTCGCCGACGCCGGTCTCGGCGTCAAGTAAGCGCGTCCGGCACCCGAACAGGATTCCCAGGAGGTGACGACCATGGCGACCACCACGCTCACCAAGGCCGAGGACCGCACGGCGGCCGGGCACGCCGCGCGCATCGACCACGTCTCGAAGTCCTTCGGCGGACCGGAGGGGCAGCAGCTCGTCCTGGACGACATCACACTCGATGTCGCTCCCGGCGAGTTCGTCACCCTCCTGGGCGCCTCCGGGTGCGGGAAGTCGACCCTGCTCAACCTGGTGGCCGGACTCGACCGCCCGACCGCGGGGTCCATCGAGACCCCCGGCGGGCGGCCTGCCCTGATGTTCCAGGAGCACGCCCTCTTCCCGTGGCTGACCGCGGGCAAGAACATCGAACTCGCGCTGCGGCTGCGCGGCGTCCCCAAGTCCGACCGCCGCACGGAAGCGGAACGGCTGCTCGAACTCGTACGGCTCGGTGGGGCGTACGGGAAGCGGGTGCATGAGCTTTCGGGCGGTATGCGGCAGCGGGTGGCGATGGCCCGCGCGCTCGCCCAGGACAGTCAACTGCTGCTGATGGACGAGCCGTTCGCCGCGCTCGACGCCATCACCCGGGACGTGCTGCACGAAGAGCTGACCCGGATCTGGCGCGAGACGAACGTCTCGGTCCTCTTCGTCACGCACAACGTGCGCGAGGCGGTCCGGCTCGCCGAGCGGGTCGTCCTGCTCTCGTCGCGGCCGGGCCGGATCGCCCGGGAGTGGACGGTCGACATCGACCAGCCGCGCCGCATCGAGGACACCGCGGTGGCCGAGCTGTCCGTAGAGATCACCGAACAACTGCGTGGGGAGATCCGCCGACATGGCCAGCACTGAGACCGCCGTCAAGGGCGCCGCCCAGGACCTGGCGGGCCTGGAGGCGGGGCTGGACGCACTCGACGAGGTGCGGGTGAGCCGGACCCCGGTCCGCGAAGTGCTGGTGCGCAAGGTGCTGCCGCCGGTCGTGGCCGTGGTCCTGGTGCTCGTCGTCTGGCAGATCCTGATCTGGGCGAAGGTCACCGACGACTACAAGCTGCCGTCGCCGTCCCTGGTCTGGAGCGAGGTGACCGACGCCTGGGCGCAGGGCACCCTGCTCGGCTACATCTGGACCAGCGTCTCGCGCGGTCTGCTCGGCTTCCTGCTGGCACTGGTCATCGGCACTCCGCTCGGGCTGCTGGTGTCCCGGGTCAAGCCGGTGCGCGCGGCGATCGGCCCGGTCCTTTCCGGGCTCCAGTCGCTTCCCTCGGTGGCGTGGGTGCCGCCCGCGGTGATCTGGCTGGGGCTCAACGACAAGATGATGTTCGCGGTGATCCTGCTGGGGGCGGTCCCGTCGATCGCCAACGGCCTGGTCTCGGGCGTCGACCAGATCCCGCCGCTGCATCTGCGGGCCGGGCGGACACTGGGCGCCACCGGGCTGCGCGGCACCTGGCACATCGTGCTGCCGGCCTCGCTGCCCGGCTATCTGGCGGGCCTGAAGCAGGGCTGGGCGTTCTCCTGGCGTTCGCTGATGGCAGCCGAGATCATCGCTTCCTCGCCCGATCTGGGGGTGGGCCTGGGCCAGTTGCTGGAACAGGGCCGGGAGACCAGCAGCATGTCGATGGTGTTCCTCGCCATCATCCTGATCCTCACCGTCGGCATCGCGATCGACCTGCTGATCTTCAGTCCGCTGGAGCGGTGGGTGCTGCGCAGCCGCGGCCTCCTCGTCAAGAACTGAGTCACGACCATGACCGCTCCGGTGCTCCTCGTCATCGCCCACGGCAGCCGCGACCCACGGCACGCGGCGACCGTCCACGCGCTCACCGCGCGGGTACGGTCGCTGCGGCCGGGGCTGCACGTGGAGACGGGCTTCCTGGACTTCAACGCGCCGTCGGTGCCGAGGGTCCTGGAACGGCTGGTCGCGCAGGGGGAGCAGGGGGTCATCGCCCTCCCCCTCCTCCTCACCCGGGCCTTCCACGCCAAGTCCGACATTCCCTCGGTGCTGCACGAGGCCCGGACCAGGCTGCCCCGGCTGCGGGTGCGGCAGGCCGAGGTGCTCGGCCCGTCACCGCTGGCGAACTCGGCGCTGGAACGGCGCCTGCACGAAGCCGGGATCCGTCCCGGTGACCGAAGCTCGACCGGGCTCGTCCTGGCCTCGGCGGGCTCCACGGACCCGGAGGCGATCGCAGTGATCGCTGAAATCGCGCGGGAGCTGCGGCACACCGGTTGGTGTTCCGTGCGGCCTGCGTTCGCCTCCGCCACATCTCCCGCGGGCTTCCCCCGTACCGAGGACGCGGTACGGGCCCTGCGGGACGAAGGCGCGCGCCGGGTGGCGGTGGCGCCGTACGTCATCGCCCCCGGCCGGCTCCCCGACCGGATCGCCGCAGGGGCGGCCGGAGCGGACGTACTGGCCGATGTACTGGGCCCCGCACCGGAGTTGGCACGGCTCCTGCTGGCCCGTTACGACGAGGCCCGCCGTCCGGCGGTCCGCCACGCCGCACTCACCGCGTAGCGCGGCGGACCGGTCACCCCACGTCCAGGCTGCCCGTACGGGTCCGCTTGAGCTCGAAGAGATCCGGGTTCCCGGCAAGCACCCGGAAGCTGTCGAAGACGCGTCCCGCCTCCTCACCGCGCGGTGCCGCCCGCAGCACGGGCCCGAACCACACCGCCCCGTCGACATGGATCGTGGGCGTACCGACGTAGCCGTCCGCCTCCGGGTCCTTGCCGGCGTCGTGGCTGCGCCGAAGCGCCTCGTCGTACGCCTCCGAGTGCGCGGCGGCGGCGAGCCCCGCGGGCAGCCCGAGCTCCGCGAGGGACTCGGCGATCACCTCGTCGAAGTCCTCGTTCTTCTGCCGGTGGATACGGACACCCATCGCGGTGTAGAGGTCGCGGAGCACCCCGTCGCCGTGGGCCTGGGCCGCCGCGACCGCGACCCGCACCGGGCCGATCGACCTGTCGACCAGGTCCCGGTACCAGTCGGGAAGCTCATTGCCGATGTTGTGCAGGTGAAGACTCATGACACGGAAGCGGAGATCGATGTCGCGCTGTTGCTCCACCTCCAGCATCCAGCGGGAGGTGATCCAGGCGAACGGGCAGGCCGGGTCGAAGTAGAAGTCGACGGTTGTTTTGTCCATACCCCGACCCTAACCAGGCATTGGCACCAATCTCCGGGCCATTCACCATGCGGCTGACTGGGCCACTTCACGGACGCCCCCGAGTCACTGCCATCCCCGGATCGCGGCGACTCGGGGGCGTCCCCGGATGCGAACCCTCGACACGCCGATCCCACATGCCGGGCAGAGGGCCTGGCCGTCAACGCAGTTCGACGCCAGGCCCTGCGGACACTCGTCCGGCTCAGGCTCCGGTCCACTGCGGGTCGCGTCCGCTGTGGGCCAGTGCCTGCTCGAAGACCGACGCCGACGCGGGCACCGTCACCTCGTCGGCGAAGCCGTCGTACTGCCGGTAGAGCGCGGCCATGCCGTCGACGATGCCGAGCACATGGGCAGCCGCCTCCTCGGAGAGCCGGAACTCCTCCCCGACGGCACGGGCCACGTCCCACCCGTGCAGGGCCGTCTCCGCGATGAGCATCGCCGCGATCTCGGAGGCCGCGGAGGCCGATCCCCCGAGGTCGATCTCCCCCTCCCAGACAGCCGGGTCCGCCCAGGCGGTGACGGCGCGGTCCAGTTGCCCGGCGTACTGCTGCGCCCAGTCGGCGTCGGCCGTGAAGTCCCGCCCGGCGAGCTCCTCCGGGAGGTCCTTGCGCAGGGCCCGGTGCTCCAGGCCGTGGGAGGTGTACAGCACCCAGTGGTTGACGAGCCCGCGCACATCCCAGTCACCGCAGGGCGTGTTGGGCGCGTCGAGCTGCTCGGCGCCGATGGAGCGGGCGATACGGGCCGCCTCGGCGGCGACTTCGGTCATGTGCGCGTGCTCGTTCTTCATGCCGCCCAGGCTATGACCGCGCCCCGCACCAGGATTGAAGAAAGGCGACACGTCCGGCACCGGTCCGGCGGGGGTGTTCCGGTGCCCGACCGGCCCCCGGAATCCGACGGGCTCGAATGCGGACGGGGCAGCACCCGCCCGCAAACGAGCCGACGTGATCAGCGGCCCCGAGCGGCGGGCGCTCAGCGAGTTCGTTGCCACGCCGGTTCCGGCGACCGCGAGTTCTCGGTGCGCTGTCGCACACGCTCGAAGAACGCGTTCTCGTCGGCCTCCGAACCGGCAAGCCTCGTCGACCGCCACGTATCCGGGTGGCTGGGTGTTCCCGCAGCCCCAGCACGTCCACCAGCCGCCGACGTTCTGACTCATCTGGTTGCCGCATTTGGCACACTTCATGGTGCCGTCCTCTCTCGCGGGTGGGTGTGGCTGAGACAGGCGCGGTGCAGACGTTCCGTCACGCTGTCGAGCGCGGATATCGCCTGCCCGCCGGAGCGCGGGCGGTACGCGTCGGCCCGGTCGGGGTTCGCGGCCCGGCGGCACTGCGGTGTTCGGTACCGGATTGTTCGCACCCGCTCGCACTGGTCGGCCCCGTACACCTTGATCGTCGTCATCGCCATCGCGGGTACGCCCCCTGTCGCAAGCAGTGAGTTCAGTACGGTTGACCGTAGGGATGGCGTGTGCGTACGCACTGGCAAAGGGCAGTTATGCGCGCACACTTCCCTCGTTAGGGATGCTCGGCGCACGCGACCTTGACGGGCGGTGCGGGGAGAGCCCGTACCGCGGCAAGGCTTCAGCTGTTCGCCATCCCGCCGACTGCCCGCCGCCATCCGGGCATCGGGTTCGCGCTCGTACCGTTCCGCCGGTCGAATCGATCAGGGGCCTGGAGGGGACATGCGAGACCACGTACGGATCGTCTGCCGCGCAGCGGCGGTAGCCATCGCGTTGGTGGCGGCGGGAGGATCTTTCGCCGTCCCGGCGGTCGCCGCGCCGGCCGGGATCACGCAGACCGCGGCGGCGCCGGCGCCGACCGGTCTGGTGTACGGCTATGACGCGGCCACCGAGCTGGTGACCGTCAGCTGGGATCCGAAGGATCCGGGCGACACCGTGACGACCGGCTATCGCGAGGGAGGTTGCAGCGGGCCCTCGACAGCCGACGGGCCGTGCTTCGTACGGGCCTCGGGACCGCTGCTGACCGGCAGCTCGTTCACGTTCCGCCTGGCCGCGGGCCGGACGTTCTACTTCCGGGTCTACGCCGAGAACGCGGCGCACCAGCAGACCGGATCGGTGATCCTCACCGTCACCACCTGAGGCAGCCCGGCACGGAGCCGGACCGTCGGACGTGTCCTGGTCGGCTGATCACCGTGCGCGGCACGGTTCTAGCATTGCGGGATGCCTTTCATGCCACGGCCGCTCGACGATACGTTCCTGCTCGGCGGCGAGGTTCCCGTACACCGGCTCGGCTACGGCACCGCTCAGCTGACCGGCCCCGGATACTGGGGGCCGCGCGGCGAGCGGGCGGATGCCGTGGCCGTGCTGCGGGCGGCCGTCGAGCAGGGGGTCACGCTCGTCGACACCGCCGACAACTACGGGCCGGGGCTGGCCGAGGAGCTCGTCGCCGAGGCGCTCCATCCGTACCGTGACGAGCTGGTGATCGCGACCAAGGGCGGTGTGGTGCGTACGAGCGACGACGCCTGGCACGTCGCGGGGCGTCCGGAGGAGTTGCGGGCGATGTGCGAGGCCAGTCTGCGACGGCTGCGCACCGACCGGATCGACCTCTACCAGCTGCACCGGCTCGACCCGGAAGTACCGATGGCCGACCAGCTGGGCACTCTGGATGCGCTGAGACAGGAAGGTAAGATCCGGTACATCGGTCTGGACACCCTTACCGCCGACCAGCTGGAGCAGGCCCTCTCCCTGACCGGGATCGCCTCGGTGCAGAACCGGTTCAACCTCCTCGACCGTTCGTCGGACGCGGTACTGAAGGTGTGCGAGGCCCACGGCCTGGCCTTTCTGCCCTGGTTCCCGCTGGCCAACGGCGCTCTGACCGGCGACTCGGCCGCAGCGCTCGCCGCGGTCGCCGATCGGCACGGTGCCACCCGCGGGCAGATCGCCCTCGCCTGGCTGCTGCATCGGTCCCCTGTGCTGTGCCCGACTCCGGGCACCGGTTCCACCGTCCATCTGGCGGAGAACCTGGGGTCCCGGGAGATCCGGCTGTCCGCCGAGGACCTGAGCAGCCTGGAGGCGCTCGCACCCGCATGAAGGAGTACCCGCACGTGACCGCACCTCGTTCCACCGCGCCCCGTTCCACCGCGCCCCGTTCCACCGCGCCCCCCGTCGCCGGTGTTCCCGCCCCGGCCCCCGCTCCCGCCGCCCCGGCCCCCGCTCCCGCCGTCCCGGTGATCCGGGCCGACGGTGTCTCGCTCGTGCGGGAGGGCAGGACGCTGCTCGACTCGGTCTCGCTGACCGTACGGAGCGGTGAGCACTGGGCGCTGCTCGGTGCCAACGGTGCCGGGAAGAGCACGCTGCTGGGGCTGCTCGGCGCGGTCGGTCACCCCACCCGGGGGTCGGTGGAGGTACTGGGACGCACTCTCGGCCGGGTCGATCTGCGGGAGCTGCGGTCGCTGCTCGGCCATGTCGATCCGCGTCATCCGCTGCGTTCCCCGCTCTCGGTGCGCGAGGTGGTGCTGACCGGTCTGACCAACTCGGTCGAGCCCGTGCCGCGCCGGGCGGTGAGCGAGGAGCAGCGGGAGCAGGCGGAGCGGCTGCTGAAGATGCTGGGCATGGGCGGCAAGTCGGGTTCGCGCTGGCCTGCGCTGTCGCAGGGTGAGCGGGGCCGTACGCTCATCGCCCGCGCGCTGATGCCGCAGCCGCGGCTCCTGCTGCTCGACGAGCCGGCCACCGGCCTGGATCTTGCGGCGCGTGAGCAGTTGCTCGACAGTCTGGACGTGCTGCGCGTGGAGCATCCGGAGCTGGCGACGGTCCTGGTCACCCATCACCTGGAGGAGCTGCCCGCGTCCACCACGCATGCGCTGCTGCTGCGGGGCGGCCGGTGCCTGGCCTCGGGTCCGGCGGACGAGGTACTGACCACGGACCGGGTCAGCGACTGTTTCGGGCATCCGGTGGAGATCTCCCGCACGGACGGCCGGTGGGCGGCGCGGGCGCAGCGCTTCGTCCGGTCCTAGGGCGTGACCCCGTCGGGGCCGGTGTCCGCGGTGTGCGCGGTGTCGCCGAAGGGTGTCGCCTGGTGGAAATAGAGCGCCCAGCCCTCTTCGGCCAGCCGCCACACCGAGCTGCGGTGGGCCAGGTGTCCCTTCGTCTCGGTGTCGTAGGTGAGGTGGACGAGGTCGGAGGCCAGCTGGATCCCGCTCATCCGGGACGCGGTCATCTGGCCGGGGCGCGGGGCGTCCGACGCGGTGAGCGAGGCGATCATGGTTTCGCGGTCCCAGACCCGGCCGGACGAGTCGATCTCGCGGTAGTCCGGGTGCAGCACCTGGGAGAGGAGTTCGGCGGAGGCGCGCACGGCCGGGTCCAGGAGGCGCAGCTCGCCCTCGACCGCAGCGGCCACGCCGGGTGGCGGTTCGGTCATGCCGGGGCTCCGTCGGGTACGGGTCCGGCGTGAGCCGTCTTTGGCGGTGCGGTCATCCGCACCAGCTTTTCCACGGTGTTCCAGTTGCGCGAGGTGGCGACGAGACCCTTGGTGACGGAGGTACGGGACAGCGCGTCGGCGAGCTTCGAGCGGCCCAGTCCGTCGGGGGCGTAGAGGTAGAGCGCGCGGTCGCCCAGGCCGAATGCCTCGGGCAGGTAGGCCGCTGCGTCGATCGCGGCGAAGCGGTCGTCGTCGACCGGCTGGTCGTAGTACGTGATGTGGAGCTGCCTGCCTTCGAGTTCGGCGGCCGGGAACGGGCAGGCCGCCGCAACTTCCGCCAGGTAGGCGCCGTCCCTGACCAGGCAGGGGACGGGGAAACCGAACCGCTTCTCGATCGCCTGCTCCAGTTCGGCGGCGAGGACGTTCTCGTCGTCCGACGCGCTGCTGAAGACGGCGTTGCCGCTCTGCAGATGGGTGCGGACGTCGCCGTGTCCCAGTTCCGTGAGCAGTGTGCGGAGTTCGGCCATCGGAACCCTCTTGTGGCCGCTCACATTGATCCCGCGCAACAGCGCCGCGTACATCGTCATGGGCACACCATAGGACGATCTCTTCGCGCGGAGCGGCCGCCGCGCCCCGTGGGGGAGGGCGCGGCGGCCGCCGAATCCGTTGTGCCGGGCATCCTTCGCCCGGTCACGGCTGCGGGGTCGGTTACTCGACGACCTTGAGCAGCTTGTTGGGGGTGCCCTCGGTCGCGTTGGAGATCGCGTCGGGGGTGGCTCCGTCGGTCAGCGCGGTGGCGACCTCCTCCGGAGTGGCGTCCGGGTGACCGGCGAGGTAGACGGCGGCGGCGCCGACGACGTGCGGGGTCGCCATGGACGTACCGGAGATGGTGTTGGAGGCGTCGTCGCTGTCGTTCCAGGACGAGGTGATGTCCGAGCCCGGGGCGTAGATGTCCACGATCGAGCCGTAGTTGGAGAAGGACGACTGCTCGTCGTCCACTGTCGACGAGGCGACCGTGATGGCCTCGGGGACACGGGCCGGGGAGCTCTCGCTCGCGTCGGCGGAGTCGTTGCCGGCGGCCACCGCGAAGGTGACTCCGGAGGCGATGGCCTTCTGGACCGCGGCGTCGAGCGCCTCGTCCGCGCCGCCGCCGAGGCTCATGTTGGCGACGGAGGGGCCCTCGTGGTTCTCGGTGACCCAGTCGATACCGGCGACGACCTGCTCGGTGGTGCCCGAGCCCGAGTCGTCGAGCACCCGGACGGCGACGATCTTGGCCTTCTTGGCCACGCCGTAGGTAGCACCGGCGATGGTGCCCGCCACGTGGGTGCCGTGGCCGTTGCCGTCGTCGGCGCTGTCGTCGTTGTCCACGGCGTCGTAGCCCGAGCTGGCCCGGCCCTCGAACTCGGTGTGCGTGGTGCGGACACCGGTGTCGATGACGTACGCGGTGACGCCCTCGCCCGCGCTGTCCGGGTAGGTGTACGCGTCGTCGCCGGCTGTCTCGGTCTGGTCGATCCGGTCCAGGCCCCAGGACGGCGGGTTGTCCTGGGTCTCGTCGATGTGGAACTTCTTGTTCTGGACGACCTTGGAGACGGCCGGGTCGGCCGCCAGGCGCTTGGCCTCGGTGAGCGAAAGACCGCTGGCGGAGAAGCCGTTGATGGCGGAGCTGTAGTTGCGCTTCAGCTTGCCGCCGTACTCCTTGGCGAGCTCCGCCTTGTCGGCCTTCTCGTTCAGCATGACGATGTAGCTGCCCGAGACGGCGTTCGCCGCGTCGGCGCCGTAGACGACGCCCATCGCGGGAGCGGGGGCGGCGCCGGCGAGCGAGGTGTTGAGCAGGGTGACTCCGGCGGCCGCGGCCACCGCGGTTATCGCCGCGGTCAGCTTGAACCGGCGTGCGCGCTTGTGAATTGCCATGAAGAGGGGTCTCCTCGTCATTCTTTGTGGGGGGATTGACCCTCGGCCGGAAGATCTCCGGGGGTTGGCTCGAAACCCTCGCCGATTGACGCGCCCAGATCAAGACCTTCATGCGGCTGTGACTTACTCAACAAAGTTTCGTAATAAAAAACCGGCCAGCCGCGCCCAAGTCGGGCACCGGTGCCGCAACATCCGCCGCGGGCACCGGGGTTACTGCCCGACCGGCACTCTTCACAGGCGGGGAGACGGCCCCCGTCGGGCCGCCCGGCCGGACGGGGCGGCGGCCGGATTCCACCCCCGTGTTCACAGAGCCCTCACGCGGTCATCAAATTGAGGTCGGGGCCGGTCGGGCCGTGGCGTCAGGGGCGGACGACCCGGACGTCGGCGACCCCCATCAGTCCGGCGAGCGGCACCTTCGCCGCGGTCTGCTCCGGACTCACCGTCAGGCCGTCGCCGCGCAGCACGTCGAGCAGCATCTCGGCGAGTGGCATCACCATGTGCCGGCCCCAACAGCGTTCGGAGGCATGGCCGAAGGGAAGGTAGCCGGGCTGGTCGTCGGGGTCGAGGCTGTCCCAGCGCTCGGGGCGGAACTCGTCGGGGTCCTCCCAGAGCGCGGGGTCGCGGTGGCTCAGCAGCGGCAGGAGCAGGATGTCGTCGGCCGCCCCGATCCGGGAGTCGAGGGCCGGGTACTGCGGTGACGCCCTGCGCAGGATGTTCCAGGAGGGCGGGAGCAGCCGCATGGCCTCGTACAGGATGTTGCGGTTCGAGGTGTCGTCGTCGAAGGGCGAGCCGAGCCAGAGCGCGTTGGCGACGAGCGTCGAGACGGTGAAGCAGACCGGGGCAGCCGCCCGCCGGTAGAGCCCCATCGCGTAGCGACGGTCGCCGTAGTTCGCCGCCTCGGCGGTCAGGCCCGCGATGGCCGAGACGGGTGCACCGGGGCGGAGCCGGCCGGGCAGCGCGGCCCCGGCCGCGATGACCGTCCAGGTGAGCTTGGGCGTCAGCTCCAGCGCGCGGTCCATGAGGATGCGCAGCCGGTACGGGTCGCCTTCGAGGACCAGATCGCGCAGGAACACATGGCCGACGTGCGGCCATTCACCGGACAGGTCGACCGCCCTGACGGGCTTCTTCAGTGCCGCCCGGACGTCCCGGCCGATGGCCTGCATGACCGTGGATGCCTCGGTGCGCGGAATGGACCGTCCGTGCAGCGGCTTGAACGTGGGGCGCTCGACCTCGGTGGCCGGCCTGGCGGCGAGGATCCGGTCCGTGAGTGCGGCCCCGGCGACACCGACGGTGCCGGGGTCGAGACGGAAGACCTCCTCGCCCCGGTGGTCTCGCAGGAGCGCCTGGAGTCTCGGCGCGAAGACGACGTCCCGGGCGCGGCTGCCGGTACCGGACATGTACATCGGTGGTCTCCAAGAAGCAGGAAGGGCCCGCGCCCGGCGGGCCGATGAGGCCTGGCCGGACACGGGCCCGAATCGACTGACCGTGTCCCTCGAAACGACGGACCGCCTGTCGGCCTAGTACCAGTGGTACCAGGCGTACGCCTTCAGGCTCTTCTCCGGCGTCATCTTGTCCTTGAGCAAGAAAAGGAACTTCATAACAGCACCTCCATCTTTTACTCTGAATTTACATTCCGACGTGCATGGATTGAGCCGTTCGCGACACCAACCCCCGACCCGGGGTCGGGAATTCGGAGCCGCTCACCGCCGAAAGGAGTGAAGCCCAACAGGAAAGGAATTGTCAATGACTTCTTTTTCAGGAAAGCGGAGGGGTATTCAGTTTTCTACAACCCTCCGAGGGACGCGGGGACTCCGCGATCAGACACCGTGTCACCAGGAACGACGTGGGATCCATACCGGCACGGACGCCCGGACACAAGAGCCCGAAGAGACTGATTCACGCCATTGAATGTCTGAATCGCCGACATTGAGGAATGCAAGGAATCCAGGCCGGTATCCGCGTGCGATTTCCCGGATACTTTCGGTTACTTACCGAAAGAAACGTACCGGTCGGTAATGGGCGGGTCGATCGGGACGGGCACTGCTTGGCCCATGAAACTGAACCGGCGGCCACCGCGAAGCCCTCCCCGCCCGCGCCCAGGTGCGGGCGGTCTCCGGCGGGGAGGGCTTCGGGGTTTCCTCAGCGCTGGTAGCGGGCCAGGACCCGGTTGCCGTCGTCCACCAGACGCTTCCTCAGCTCGTCCGCCCCGATGGCCCCGCTGTAGTACTCCTGGAGGGCCGGTGTGGCGACCTTGTCCTTCCACTCCGGGTAGCCCCGCACCGACTGGGCGGGCGCCGGCCGCAGTGCCTCAGCGACGGCCGCACCGGTCGCCCAGCCGTTCTCGGCGGTGTGCAGGGACGGGTCGGCGAGGGCCGCGGTGCCGGTCGGGAGCATCCAGTCGCCCTTGGCCAGCCGCACCATGTTCGGCGGCCGCAGCAGGAAGTCGATGAATTGCGCGGCCTCCTTCTTGTGCGGGCTGGCCTCCGAGACGGACAGGGTCTGCGGACTCACCCCCTGGGCGAGGCCCGCGCTGCCCGCGGGAGCCGGCAGGACCGTCCACTCGAAGCCCTCCGGGGCCTGTTCGACGACCTGCTGGCGGTACGAGAAGCCCAGTGGAACCATCGCGTACTTGCCGCCGAAGAACCCGGGAAGGGTGTCGGAGCCGCCCATGCCGAGTGCGGTGCGCGCGGCACTGCGGTCGGTGTTCACCTGGTCGTGGATGGTGCCGGGGACGAGCCGGTCGCCCTCGCCCGCGCGGATGGTGACCTTGCCGTCGGCACCGCGGTGGAAGAGCCGGCCGCCGCCGGAGAGCCCGAGGTTCAGCGTGACGGAGACCGGTTCCTTCAGCGGCCAGGCGATGCCGTACCGCCCCTTGACCGTCAGTTCCTCGGTGACCTGCCGGAACTCCGACCAGCTCCAGGGGTGTTCGGGTGTCGGGATGCGGACCCCCGACTCCGCGAGGATCTGGGTGTTGGCGATCAGGACGCGGGGCTCCTGGAGGAACGGCACTCCGTAGACGCCGTCCCCGAAGGTGGTGGTGGACCAGCTCTGCTGCGGGATGTCGGCGGTCAGCCGGCCTGGGAGGAGCCCGCGCAGGTCCGCGAGGTAGCCGCTGTAGGCGAAGTCGGCCAGGTCGTCGGAGGCGTCATGGATGATGTCCGGCGCCTCGTCGCCCTCGAAGGAGGTGAGCAGCTGGTCGTGGACGGTGTCCCAGCTGCCCTGGACGTAGCTGACGTGGATGTCCGGACGGGCCTCGTTCCACTCCTTCACCAGCTGCTTGTTGGCGTCGACGGACTCCTTCTGCCAGGCCAGCGACTGGAAGCTGAGCTCGATCCGTCCGCCGGTGTCCCGGCCGTCGTCCGTCTGGGCGCAGCCGGTGAGCAGCAGGGCCAGCGCGGTGGCCGCCGCGGCGGCCGTCCTGCGCAGCGATGCCCGCATCAGCTCTTCACCGCCCCGGCCAGCATGCCGCCCGTGATCCGCCGCTGGATGATCGCGAAGATGACCAGCGAGGGCAGGGTGGCGAGGAACGCGGCGGCGGCGAGCGGCCCGAGATCGGCCGCGCCCTCGGCACCGATGAAGTGGGTCAGTACGACCGGCAAGGTCTGCTTCTCCGGTGACTTGAGCAGGACGAGCGCGAAGAAGAGCTCGTTCCACGCGGTGATGAAGGCGAAGAGCGCGGTGGCGACGATCCCGGGTGCCAGCAGCGGGGCGGTGACCGAGACGAGCGTCCGCAGCCGGCCCGCTCCGTCGACCGAGGCGGCCTCCTCCAGCTCGGCGGGCACGGCCCGTACGTATCCGACCAGCATCCAGAGCGCGAAGGGCAGCGCCCAGACGACGTACACCATGATCAGCCCCCACAGGGTGTTGATCAGATGGAGGTTCTTCAGGATCAGGAAGAGCGGGATGATCAGCAGGACGAGCGGGAACGCCTGGCTGATCACGACCCAGCCGGTGGCCACCGTCGAGGGTTTGGAGCGGCGGCGGGCCATCACGTACGCCATGGGCGTGGCGACGAGGACCGCGACGAAGGCGGCACAGAGAGCGGCGATCAGCGAGTTGGCGGCGGCCTGCAACAGCGGCTGTTCGTCGAACGCCGTGCGGAAGTTGTCGAGCGTCGGGTTCTCCGGGATCCAGGTGGGATGCAGCAAGCCCAGTTCGCGGGCCGGTTTGAAGGCGGTGGAGATCAGCCACAGGAACGGGAACGCCAGGAAGACGAGGTAGCCGAGGAGTGCGGCGTACTGTCCGGCGCGTGCGGCTCTTCCGGTGCGCATGCTCATCGGTCCTCGCCTCCCCTGAGCCGGCCGGCGAGATACACGGCGAGGATCACGGAGATCACCGCAACCATCACACAGCCCATCGCCGCCGCGTACCCGAACTGTCCGTAGTGGAAGGCCTCCTCGTACGCGAAGAGCATCGGCAGCCGGGTGCGGCCGCCGGGTCCGCCGTTGGTCAGTACGTAGACCAGGGCGAAGGAGTTGAAGTTCCAGATGAAGTTGAGCGCGGTGATGGAGAGCGCGACGGGCCGGAGCACCGGCCAGGTGACGGTACGGAAGCGGCGCCAGGCACTGGCGCCGTCCAGGGCGGCCGCCTCGTGGAGTTCGTGCGGGGTGTTCTGCAGCCCCGCGAGCAGGGCGACGGTGGTCTGGGGCATGCCGGACCAGATCCCCACGACGATCACGGCGGGCAGGGCGGTGGCGAGCCCGGTGAGCCAGTCCCGGCCGTCGCCGAGGCCGAGGTCGCGGATGGTCTCGTTGAGGATGCCCGCGTCCGGGTTGTAGACGAGCCGCCACATGAGGCCCACCACCACCTCGGGCATCGCCCACGGAATGATCGCCAGGGCCCGTGCCAGCCAGCGCAGCCGCAGGTTCTGGTTGAGCAGCAGGGCGAGGCCGAGGGCCAGTACGAACTGCGGGACGGTGACACCGAACGCCCAGACCAGGCCGATCCGGAAGGAGTCCCAGAAGAGGGTGTCGTGGAGCAGGTCCTGGAAGTTCAGTCCGCCCACCCACTGGGTGGAGCGGGTACGGCCGGACTGGGCGTCGGTGAAGGCCAGCGTGATGCCGTAGAGCAGGGGGCCGACGCTCAGGACCAGGATCGGGATCAGCGCGGGCAGCACCAGGAACCAGGTACCGGCGCTCCGGTTGACCGGAGGGGACCGTCTGCCCTTCGGGCCGCCGGGTGGGCCATGCCTCTCGGAACGTACGGTTGCACTCGCTAATGTCACGAATCCGCCCCCCTTGCGTCATTCGATCGGATTCATACCGTTCTGGCCGCTCAGGTGGCCTCCGTCATCGTGCTGACGGTCCGTCGGTTCGTCAAGCAGGCCTGCACTGATGCGAAAATCGGGGTCATGAACGAGATGCGTGCGCGTGAGGTGCTGACCGCTGCCGGGCTGTCCGGCGGTGCGGAGCTGCTCGCGATGGGTGAGAACGCGGTGTTCGCCGTCGGCGACCTGGTGGTCAAGGTCGGCCGGGACGCCGTGCGCCACCCGGAACTGCGGGAACGGGCAGAACGCGAGGTGGCCGTCGCCCGGTGGCTGGCCGCCTCGGACGTGCCTGCCGTACGGGCCGCCGAGCCCGCGGCGCGCCTGGTCGAGGGGCACCCCGTGACCCTCTGGCACCGGCTGCCCGATGCCGTACGCCCCCCGGAGCCGCGGGATCTGGCGCCGCTGCTCACCCTGGTGCACGCGCTGCCCGCCCCGGAGGGTCTCGCCCTCCCGCGCCGCGAACTGCTGGGCGGGGTCGAACGCTGGCTGCGGCTCGCGGGCGATGCGATCGACCCGGCCGACGCCGGCTATCTGCGGGAGCGCCGCGACGGCTTCGCGGCGGCCGCCGCCGCTCTGGTCCCCCATCTGCCGCCGGGGCCGATCCACGGCGACGCGCTGCCCCGTAACGTCCATGTCGGTCCGGACGGTCCGGTGCTGGTCGATCTGGAGACCTTCTCCGCGGATCTGCGCGAGCACGATCTGGTGGTGCTGGCGCTGTCCCGGGACCGGTACGGCCTGGCGCCCGAGGCGTACGACGCCTTCACCGCCGCGTACGGCTGGGACGTCCGTGAGTGGGAGGGCTGCGCGGTGCTCCGCGGGGCCCGGGAGACGGCCAGCTGTGCGTGGGTGTCCCAGCACGCGCCGGCCAATCCGAAGGCGCTCGCGGAATTCCGCCGCCGGGTGGCCTCACTGCGCGACGGCGACACGGCGGTGCGGTGGTATCCGTTCTGAGCACCGCCCTCTGAAGTCGGCCTCGGGGCCGGGCCGTCAGCCGGTGGCGGCCCCGGCCGGCTCCCGCAGCGGCCAGTGGCCGTCGATCACCGCGTCGGCCGTCCCCTTGCGGCGCAGGAACTGCTGGAAGTCCGCCGCCCATTGCGCGTACCACTCGACCTGGCGCTCGTGCAGCTCGGCGGCGGTCAGCTCGGCCACCGAGCCGTGCCGCTCGGCTATGGCGTACGCCACCCGGACCGCGGCCAGCGCGTCCGCCCCCGCGTCATGGGCTCCGCCGTGCACCACGCCGTACTCGACGCAGACCGCCTCCAGGTTGCGCTTGCCCTTGCGGTAGCGGTCGACGGCCCGGTCGATGGTGTACGGGTCGATGACGGGGCCGATCCCGGCCCCGTCGAGCCGGTCGCTCAGCGACGGCAGTCCGTGCCGCCGCAACTCCGCCGTGAGCAGCGTCAGGTCGAAGGCCGCGTTGTACGCGACGACCGGCACGCCCCGGCGCCAGTAGCCGGTGAGGGTGTCGGCGATCTCGTCGGCCACCTCGCGCGCCGGCCGGCCCTCCGCCGCCGCCCGCTCGCTGCTGATGCCGTGGATCGCCGAGGCCTGCGCGGGGATCCGGATGCCCGGATCCGCCAGCCAGGCGCGCTGCCGCAACGGCTCCCCGTGCCGGCCGCCGACGCCGACGACCGCGGCTGTCACGATCCGGGCCTCCAGCGGTTCCGTGCCCGTCGTCTCCAGATCGAAGCCGACCAGCGCCTCCCGGTGCCAGCTCATCCCGTACCTCCTTCGTGGTGCTCTCCCCCAGGTGCTGACCACCCTCGCACGCGCCACTGACAACGCGGTCGCGGCCCCTCGTTCAGGAGACGGGCCGGGAGTCCGCCCACACCGACTCGAACTCCTCGCGGTATGTCTCGAAGAGTCCGTGCTCGTTGTCCTGCCCCGCCCGGACCACGGCGCGCCCGCCGCCGCGCAGCACCAGCACGGGCGCCTCCATGCCGCGTGCGCGCCGCAGATAGGTCTGGACGACGCCGACCGCGTCCGTCCCGTCCCCGTCGACCAGATAGGCCGTGAAGCGCGGGGTCTCGTCGAACACATGGATCTCGAAGGCGCCCGGATCGCGGAGCTTGGAGCGGACCCGGCGCATGTGGAGGATGTTCATCTCCACCGACCGGCTCAGCTCGCCCTTCTTCAGGCCCAGCTCCCGCTCCCGGCGCTTGACCGCGCTGCTCGCCGGGTTGATGAAGAGCAGCCGCACCCGGCAGCCCGACTCGGCGAGCCGGATGAGCCTGCGGCCGGAGAAGTTCTGCACCAGCAGGTTGAGCCCTATGCCGATCGCGTCGAGCCGGCGCGAACCGCCGAAGAGGTCCTCGGCGGGCAGCTGGCGCTGGAGCCGCACCCGGTCGGAGTGGACGGAGACCACGTCCGCGTACCGGTCGCCGACCAGCTCCTCGACGGCGTCGACCGGGAGCCGGTCGGCCGACGGGACCCCGGCGCCGCTGCCCAGGATCTCCAGGAGCCGGGCGGAGGCGCGCTCGGCCTGGGCCAGCACCGCCTCGTTCAGGGCGCGGTTGCGGGAGACCACGTTGCGGGCGACCTCCAGCTCGTCGAGTGCCAGCTCCACCTCGCGCCGGTCGTCGAAGTATGCCTCGAAGCACGGCCAGTGCTGGACCATCAGCTCACGCAGCTGGGGGAGCGTGAGGAAGCTGAGGACGTTGTCGTCGGCCGGGTCCAGCAGGTAGCCCTTGCGGCGCGAGACCTCGCGCACGGCGACGGCGCGCTGCACCCACTCCTGCCCGGCGGGCCCGGCGGCGGCCACCACCCAGTCCTCGCCGTGGACCGGCTCGTAGATGGGCCGGAGCACCGCGGCGACCACGGCTCGCAGCCGCTGCTCCACGAGATTCAGCCAGATGTAGGCCCGTCCGGCCCGCTGCGCGCGCGTACGCACCTCGCTCCAGGCGTCCGCTCCCCAGTCCAGCTCCGCGCCGATCTCCATGGGCTGCGCAAGCGATACCGCCCCTGGCGGGACATCGGTGGAGTCCCCCTCGTGACCCGGGTCACCTGGGGGCAGCTCGAATCCGCCCGAGCTCACCCGCGCACCGCCTTCCACTCCCCCACCAACGATCAAGGAAGGGTACTCCGGGAGCGGGAGCCGGTGCAGCCGGATGCAGATGCTGCTTCGTCAACTCCCCTGCGGCGCAGCCATGTTCCCGGCGACGAGATCGGCCGTAGTGAGAGGATTCATAGTGATTGACCACCCCGTCCGGGGCCCTGGACCGGTCGAGCGCCGGGTTTCCGGGACCGGATCCCGGTTCCGGGCGACACGGAGAGGCCCGAAGTTGACCGGACCGCGTGACGTGCCGGTCGGTCCTAGGTAGCCGCACCTCTTTCGGGGAAGATCTGGCTCAGGGCCTGTCGGGCGGATCAGGGGTCGGACCGGCCCTTGCAGCCGTAAGCCCCAGGCACCCGGATCAGGAGTGGAAGGGTCGAACCTATGCAGGTCTGGCCGGGACAGGCGTATCCCCTCGGTGCCACGTACGACGGCGCCGGGACCAACTTCGCGGTCTTCTCGGAGGCCGCCAGACGAATCGAGTTGTGCCTGCTGCACGACGACGGTTCAGAGACGGCGGTGGAGCTCAGGGAGACCGACGCCTTCGTCCGCCATGCCTACCTGCCCGGGGTGATGCCCGGTCAGCGGTACGGATTCAGGGTCCACGGGCCGTACGAACCGGAGCGCGGCGCCCGCTGCAATTCGGCCAAACTGCTGCTCGACCCGTACGCCCGTGCCGTCGCCGGGCAGATCCGGTGGGGCGAGGCGGTGTACGGCTATCCGTTCGGCCGGCCCGACGCGCGCAACGATCTCGACTCGGCGCCGCACACCATGACCTCGGTGGTGGTCAATCCGTACTTCGACTGGGGCGACGACCGGCGGCCCCGTACGGACTACCACCGCACGGTGATCTACGAGGCCCATGTGAAGGGCCTGACGATGCTCCACCCGGGGCTGCCGAAGGAGCTGCGCGGCACTTACGCGGGGCTGGCCCATCCGGAGGTGATCGCCCATCTGACGGAACTGGGCGTCACGGCCATCGAACTGATGCCGGTTCACCAGTTCGCCCAGGACCACCGGCTGGCGGACGCGGGGCTGGCCAACTACTGGGGCTACAACACCATCGGTTTCTTCGCCCCGCACAACGCCTACGCCTCCTGGGGCGACCGGGGCGAGCAGGTGCTGGAGTTCAAGCAGGCGGTACGGGCGCTGCACCAGGCCGGCATCGAGGTGATCCTCGACGTGGTCTACAACCACACCGCGGAGGGCAACCATCTGGGCCCGACGCTCTCCTTCCGGGGCCTGGACAACGCCTCGTACTACCGGCTGGCGGACGACCAGCGGTACTACATGGACACCACGGGGACCGGGAACTCCCTGCTGATGCGGTCGCCCCACGTGCTCCAGCTGATCATGGACTCGCTGCGGTACTGGGTGACCGAGATGCATGTGGACGGCTTCCGCTTCGACCTGGCGGCGACCCTGGCCCGGCAGTTCCACGAGGTGGACCGGCTGTCGTCGTTCTTCGACCTGGTGCAGCAGGACCCGGTGGTCAGCCAGGTGAAGCTGATCGCCGAGCCGTGGGACGTGGGCGAGGGCGGCTACCAGGTGGGGAACTTCCCGCCGCTGTGGACCGAATGGAACGGCAAGTACCGGGACACCGTGCGGGACCTGTGGCGGGGCGAGCCGCGGACCCTCGCGGAGTTCGCGGGGCGGCTGACCGGGTCGTCGGACCTGTACCAGGACGACGGGCGGCGGCCGCTCGCCTCGATCAACTTCACCACCTGCCACGACGGGTTCACGCTGCACGACCTGGTCTCGTACAACGACAAGCACAACGAGGCGAACGGCGAGGGCAACCGGGACGGCGAGAGCCACAACCGGTCCTGGAACTGCGGCGCGGAGGGGGACACCGACGAGCCGGAGATCCTCGACCTGCGGACGCGGCAGATGCGGAACTTCATCGCCACGCTGATGCTGTCGCAGGGCGTGCCGATGCTGAGCCACGGCGACGAGTTCGCGCGCACCCAGCGGGGCAACAACAACGCGTACTGCCAGGACAGCGAGTTGTCGTGGGTGCACTGGCCCGATCCGGACCAGCCTGCCGAGGAGGGGGCGGACGGCGCCGAGCGGGGCGGGGCGGACAGCGGGGGCAGCAGTCTGCTGGAGTTCACGCGGGCGATGGTGTGGCTGCGCCGCGACCATCCGGTCTTCCGGCGCCGCCGGTTCTTCCACGGCCGTCCGGTCGAGGGCACGCACGACGAGCTCTCGGACATCGCGTGGTTCACACCGGAGGGCGGCGAGATGAAGCAGCGGGACTGGCAGGCCGCGCACGCCAAGGCCCTGACGGTCTTCCTCAACGGTCACGCGATCTCGGAGCCGGGGCCGCGCGGCGAACGGATCTCCGACGACTCGTTCCTGCTGATGTTCAACGCGAGCGCGGAGACGCTGGAGTTCTCCGTTCCGGTGAATCACGGCCGGCAGTGGCTGGTGGTGGTCGACACGGCGCGCCCGGTCGGAGTCATGCCCGGCTCCGGGCCGAAGGTGGCGGGGGGCGATCGGGTGACGCTGGTCGGTCGCAGCATGGCGGTGCTGCAGCGGCCCGCGTAGGCCCGAGGGCCGTCCAGCCGCCGGAGAGGACACCGCCGGTCGAGCCTTTTGCGGCGTTCCGTGACACAGAAGCCGCCAGGCTGGGTACGAACGTCCGCATGACGCCCACCGCCACCTACCGGCTCCAGCTCCAGCCCGACTTCCCGTTCTCGGCCGCCGGGGAGGCCGTGCCGTATCTCGCCTCGCTCGGCGTCTCCCATCTGCATCTGTCCCCGGTCCTCGAAGCCGTACCCGGCTCCCGGCACGGCTACGACGTCGTCGACCACGGCCGGGTACGCGACGAGCTCGGCGGTGAACAGGGGCTGCGGGAGCTGGCCCGCACGGCGCGCGGACACGGTCTCGGACTGATCGTTGACATCGTGCCGAACCACATGGCCGCCGTCCCCCGCCACAACCACGCGCTGTGGGAGGTGCTGCGCGAGGGTCCCGGATCGCCGTACGCCCGCTGGTTCGACATCGACTGGGCGGCGGGCGGCGGGAAGGTGCTGCTGCCGGTGCTCGGCGGGCCGATCGGCGACGAACTCGGCGGGCTCCGGGTGGACGGCGAGGTGCTGCGCCACGGCGAGCAGGAGTTCCCGCTGCGGACCGGCACCGCCGGGCTGCCGCTGCCGGAGCTGCTGGACGCCCAGCACTACCGGCTCGGCTGGTGGCGGCTGGCCCGCACCGAGCTGAACTACCGGCGGTTCTTCACGATCTCGGAGCTCATCGGGGTACGGGTGGAGGACCCCGAGGTCTTCGCCGCCACCCACGGCAAGATCCTCGAACTGGTCCGGGACGGTGTCGTCGACGGGCTGCGCATCGACCACCCCGACGGACTGGCCGAGCCCGCGGCGTACCTGGAGCGGCTCTCGGCGGCGACCGGCGGGCGGTGGACGGTGGTGGAGAAGATCCTCACCACCGGCGAGGAGCTGCCCGCGGACTGGGCCGCCGCTGGGACGACCGGGTACGACGCCCTGCACCGCGTGGACGGCCTGTTCGTCGACCCGATGGGCGCCGCGGAGCTGGTCGGCCGGTACCGGGAGTACGCGGGACCCGCCGGCGACCGCGGCGGGTACTGGACGGCGACCGTCCGCCGCGCCGCGTACCGGGTGGTGACTCACGAACTGGCCGCCGAGACCGAGCTGCTGACCCGGCTCGCCGCACGGATCTGCGCCGCCGCGCCCGCGCTGCGCGATCACGCCCCGTGGACACTGCGCGCCGCCGTGCGCGAACTGCTGGTGCGGATGCCCGTCTACCGCGCGTACGTGACGGCCGGAGGGACCTGCACCACGACGGCCGAGGAGACGCTGTCGGACGCGGTCGTGCGGGACGCGAAGGCGATGTTCACCGTCGCGGAGGAGGCGTCGGCCGTCGACGTGGTCCGGGAGCTGGCGCTGGGGCGGTTGGGCGAGGGGCCCGAGCGGGCCGCCTTCTGCGTCCGGTTCGCCCAGACCGCCTCGGCGTTGCGCGCCAAGTCGGTCGAGGACACGGCGTTCTACCGGTACGTGCCGCTGATCTCGGCGAACGAGGTGGGCGGCGATCCCGGGCAGCCCGCGGTGAAGCCGGAGGAGTTCCACGCGTTCTGTGCCCGGCTGGCCCGCGACTGGCCGGCCACCGGCACGGCGCTGACCACCCATGACACCAAGCGGAGCGCCGATGTCCGGGCCCGGATCGCGGTGCTGACGGAGTGCCCGCAGTCGTGGTCCGGGCTGCTGACGGAGCTGGACCGGGCGACCCCGGCCACCGCTCCGGATCCGCAGCTCGCCTGGCAGGCCTGGCAGACGGCGGTGGGCTGCGCGAAGCTGCCGGACGGCGAGATGGCGGGCCGTCTTGAGCCGGCGCTGCTGAAGGCGGTCCGCGAGGCGGGGCTCTTCACCGGCTGGACCGAGCCCGATGCGGCGTACGAGCGGGCGGTGACGGACTTCGTGGCGGCCGGGCCTGCCGCGAGCGGCGGTCCGGTGCGCGAGACGCTGGAGCGGTTCGCGAGCACGCTCGACCCCTATGTGCGGGCCAATGTGCTGGGGGCGGCGCTGGTGCAGCTGACGATGCCGGGTGTGCCGGATCTGTACCAGGGAACGGAGCGGGAGTACGTGGCGCTGGTCGACCCGGACAACCGGCGGCCGTTCTGCGAGCCGTCCCTGGCCGGGGCCCTCGGTGAGAAGGGCGAGCTGACGGCGGCAACCCTGCGGCTGCGGCGCGAGCGGCCGGAGGTGTTCGGCGAGTCCGGTACGTACGCCCCGCTGGACGCGCGGGGTCCGGCGGCCGCGCACTGTCTGGCGTTCTGCCGCTCCGGCGAGGTGGTCGCCGCGGTGACCAGGCTGTCGTTGCGGCTGGCGGAGTCGGGCGGCTGGCACGACACGGAGCTGGTGCTGCCGGACGACGGGCCGTGGACCGATCTGCTGGCGTCCGGTCGGAAGTTCACCGGGAGCTCGGTCGCGCTCGCCGAACTCTTCGACGCGCGGCCGGTGGCGCTGCTCAGCCGGGCTGGACGAGTAGGGCCCGCGGACCTCGGGTGAGCAGCCCGGTGCCGGCCGGGCGGAATCCGTCCGCCCAGCGGAGCCGGGGCATCGCGTCGAGCAGCGCGCGCAGGCCCTGGCGGGCCTCCAGCCGGCCGAGCAGGACAGCGGGGCAGGACACGGGTCCGGTGAGGGACCGGCCCTGGTCGCGGCGGAAGGGGTCGAAGAGGTCGGGGGCGGCGAACCGTTCCGGATCGCGACCTGCCGCGCCGATCAGGCAGGCGACGTCCGCCCCGGCGGGCAGGGTGCCGCCGCTGAGGGTGACCTCGGTGACGGTGCGGCGCAGCACCACCTGGACCGGCGGGTCGCGACGCAGCGACTCCGTCCAGGCCCGGTCGGCCAGGGCTGGTTCGAGGCGCAGGACGGCGAGGAGGTCGGGGGCGTCCAGCACATTGGCGAGGAGGGAGGCGAGCGCCCTCTCGCGGAGGCCGGTGTGCCGGGTGCAGGGGGTGGCCGCGTTCGCGGTGCCGGTCACGGTGCCGGGCGGGGGGCCGTACGCGATGCCGGGCGTAGTGCCGGACAGCCGGTCGGCGTAGCGTCGGGCACTCGCGCCGGGTGCGGCGCCGAAGGGCAGCCAGCGGCAGAACTCCTCGACGAGATCGGCCTGTTGGCGGCCAGAGATGCGGCGCGCCAGCACGTACGCGGTCCGCTCGATGCGTGCTGCCATGTGACGTGGCACCGCCGCGAGCTCCGGCATGTGACGTGGTACCGCTCCGAACTCCGGCATGTGACGTGGTACCGCTCCGAACTCCGGCATGTGACGTGGTACCGCTCCGAACTCCGGCATGTGACATGGCACGGGTCCGGGTGTCGCCGGCCGCTGATCGCGGGGCACGCAGCGGGGGCTGCCGTGGCAGAGCCCGAGCGGGGCGGGGGCGCCGCGGGGTGCGGTGTCGTGCGGGAGGCCGGTGAAGCGGGGGTCGGTGAGGGCCGTGGCCACGTCCGCGTACCGGCTGACCAGCCAGGCGCGCAGGGGCGCGTCGTAGCTGAGCGGGTGCTCCTCGCGCAGGACCCGGTAGAGGCGGTACGGGTCACGCGCCGCGCCGGGCGCGAGCAGGCTGGGGCCGGCGTCCGGGCGGGCGCCGCGCACCGGGCGGCGCCCTCGGCGGCCGAGGTCCGGTGCTGATATGCCTTCCGGCACGTCGGCCTGCATCCGTACCCCCGGGGCGTCAGGGCGCCGGTGTACGGCGCGGTTCCCCATCAGGGGAACACCGGCAGGGGCGTCGCGCAGTCGGAGCACGGCCGGACGGGTGAGGGCAACGCTCCCGGGCCGGGCGGCCTCAGCCCGTCGTCGTACGGGAGCCCAGTGGCCCGGAGCCCGCGAGGAGATCCGTGAACGCGGCGACGGCCCCCGTGAGTTCCACGCGGGAGAAGACCGCCAGCCCACGCCGCCACGGAGGTTCGACGGCGAGGACCGCGCAGTCCTCGCCGACCGCCCCCCGCACGACATGCGCCGGCGCCGTGGCGACGCCGACCCCGGCCGCCGCCATCCGTACCGCGGTCGATGTGTGTTCGGTACGCACCGCCGTAGGGGGTGTGAAGCCGGCCTGCCCGCAGTCCTCGGGGTGCATCTCGTCGGGCCGCAGGTCTCCGAGATGATCGCCGAGAGCCAGCTGATCGTCGGCTGGGACGCCGAACCCACCGATGTGGCCCGCCACGTCCACGCGCATCCGACGCTCTGCGAGGCGGTCGGCGAGGTCTTTCTCACCCTCGGCGGGCGCGGGTTGCACCAGCGGTCCTGAGCCGGACGCCGCCGGACCGTGGAAGGGCCGGAGAAGCTCGGAAGGAGCTCGGAAGGCCCTGGAATTCGCCTCTCAGGCCGGAGGGCCGAGGACGGGTGCGGAGAGCCGGAAGCTCATCCGGCCGAAGCTCACCTGGTCCCCGTCGCGGACCGGGACCGCTCCGGTGACCCGCTGGCCGTTGACGCAGGTGCCGTTGGTCGAGCCGAGGTCGCGCAGCAGCCAGCGGCCGCCCTGGGCGGTGAGCTCCGCGTGGAGCCGGGAGACCGTCTCGTGGTTGAGCCGCAGCCCGTTGCCCGGATCGCGGCCGATCAGCAGGGGGTGCGGGCTCGGGGCGGGGAGCAGGAGCTTGGGGAGCCGCTCGGTCTGCCAGACCCGGCGCACCCGGCCGGGAAATCCGGAGACCCCGCCCACGACCCGGAGTATCCGCCGGGACCAACGGCCCTCGCCCTCCAGGTCGGCGGTGAGTGCCTCCAGTTCCTCGGAGCGCCGGGCGGTGAGGGCCAGCTCCATGCGCCGCATGAAGGTGTCGTGGGAGAGCCTGCCCTGTGCCGCACCGTCTCTGAGTACGCCGAGCACACGGTCGCGCTGGGCGTCGGACAGCCGCACGGGATACGTGTGGGACTCGAAGGAGGACGTCACACCGCCAATTGTCGGTCCGACCGCCCCGGAGTGTCCAGAACGTGCCCGTGTCCCGCCCCTGGGCGCGAAGGGAACGCCGCGCCGGGCAGGGAGCGCGTGGCCGCGAATATCCCCGCGCACGGCGGTGGAGTCGTTGCTACTGTCTCCCGCCGCAGGCCGCCCGGCATCCGCTGGAAGGCACGCCTGCGCATCTCAAGGAGCTTGTGTGACCCCTGCGCCACAGGAACTGACCATCCGTCCGCTCGCCGGTCCCGAGGAGCTCGGGCTCTTCCTCCGGCTGTCGTACACCCTCGATCACGAACTCGCCGACGACCTGGAGAGCGGGCGTCGCCGTCCCGAGTGGATGTGGGTGGCGCTGCGCGGCGAACGCCTGGTGGCGCGGATCGCGTGGTGGAGCCTGGGCGGGGAGGAGCCGCTGCTCCTCGACTTCTTCGACCTGGACGACACCCTGCCCGAGCCCGAACGCGGCGAGATCGGGCTTGAGCTGCTGGAGACGGCGACGGCGGCGGTCGTGCCCGCCGGCGCCCCGCGGCCCGAGTACGGCCGCTTCGTACCGGCCGACTGGCGCGAGGACCCAGCCGCCCGCGAGGTCGTCGAGGCCCGGATCCGGGTGTTGGAGCGCTCCGGTGCGCGGATGCTGGTCGAGCGGCTCCGGCTGGAGTGGCGCGCCGGTACGGCGGTCCCCGCCGACAGCGGCCGGCTCCGGTTCCGTCCGGTCGACGGGCGCGAGGACCTCCTCGCGCTGATGACACCGGTGATGGAGGGCACCCTCGACGCCCACGGGCAGGCCGATCTGGCGACCGGGCTCAGTGCCCGCGAGGCCGCCGAGAAGCACTACGACGAGGAGCTGGCGAAGTACCGGACCCCGCGCGAGTGGTGGCGCATCGCCGAACTCCCGGACGGTGAACCGGTCGGGTTCGTCATCCCGGCCCGCAACAACTACAACCCGATCGTCGCGTACATCGGTGTGCTGCCCGCCCACCGCGGCCACGGCTACATCGACGACATCCTCGCCGAGGGCACCCGGGTCCTGGCCGCGCAGGACGGCGTGGAACGCATCCGGGCCGCCACCGACCTCGGCAACGTACCGATGGCCAAGTCCTTCGCGCGCCTCGGGTACGTGAACTTCGAGCGCTCGTTCGACATGGTCTGGGACCGAATTGGGGACTGAATACGGTGGACGGTCCGCCGGACCACCGGTTACGGTGACGGCTCCGCCCGAGAACAGAGGAAGGAGGCGAGAACAGTGCGTACACCCACCATTTCGTTCCCGCGCTCCCGTCCCGTTCGCCGGGCGGCTTCGGTTTCTGTCTGACCGGGAGCGCACCGCTTCTTCCGGAGGACTGTTCCATGACCGATCCGGTCATCCGCGCGCTCACCGAGAGCGACGCACATCTTTTCCACACCATGCGGGGCCGTGACCTCGTAGGCCGCGCCGCGTTCGGGCACCGGTACGCCACGACGGACGACGGCGGCGACTACCGCCCCGAGTGGACCTGGGTCGCCCTGCGCGACGGTGTCGTGGTGGCCCGTGCCGCCTGGTGGGGCGGGCCCCACGACACCGAGCCGGTGGTGCTCAACTGGTTCGACTTCGCCGACGGCGAGGAGGCGGCGGGCGCCGAACTGCTGCGCCGCGCCCCGCTGCACGCCGAGTACGAGCTGATCCTGCCGGCCGACTGGCGGGAGCGGCCCGATGTCCGGGCCGCCGCCGAGGGGCGGATCTCCGCCGCCCGCGAGGCCGGGATGAAGCCGCTGGTCGAGCGGTACAGCTACCGGTGGACACCGCGGTTCGGCCTGCCCGAGCGGCCGGGGCGGCTGGAGTTCCGGCCGGAGCCGGACGACGAGGTGATCCTCGACGTACTGCGCCGGGTCCACACCGTCACGCTGGACGCCCATGCCCAAAAGGCCATCGAGGCCGGCGGTCTGGAGCAGGCGGCGCGGGAGGAGCTCGACTTCTTCCACTGGTGCCCCTCGCCCCGCTCCTGGTGGCGGTTGGCGTACACCCGCGAGGGCGAGCTGGCGGGCATCCAGGTGCCCGCCCACAACCCGGCCGGGCCGTGCGTCGGCTTCATCGGGGTCGTGCCCGAGCAGCGGGGGCACGGCTACGGGTACGACCTGCTCGCGGAGTGCACGCACTTCCTCGCGGCCGAGGGCGCCGAGTTCATCGCGGGCGCCACCGACCGGGGCAATGTGCCGATGGCGGCCGCGTTCGCGCGGGCCGGTCACCGCATCACCCAGGAACGCATCCATCTGGTGTGAGTTCACGGGTGAGTTCCGCCGGCCAGTCCAGGCGGAGCCGCTGCGCGGCGGGGTCCTTCGCGTCCTCGCCGCGCGGCCCCACGCCGATCAGCCAGCCGTTGGACATCGGTGAGCGAGCCGGGCCAGGCGATGTCGTTCCAGAGGATGTCGGGGCGGTAGCGGCGGATCAGTTCGCGCCTCCGGGCGCCCGCGTACGCCTGGTAGCTGCCGCTCGGGACGGCAGAGACGATGTCCGCGCCGGTGCCGATCGGGCGGTCGTCGAAGGTCCGGTCGAGTCCGCCGGAGTAGTGGACCCCGAAGCGCAGCCCATCGGCCCGGACGGCTTCGGCGAATTCACGACGGCATCGCGTGCGGTGTGCCGGCCGGCCCGGTGCGGGTCGGCTGCCTCGGAGGCCCAGGGGCAGAAGCCGTCGTGGTGCTTGGTGAGAGCCGGCGTAACGGGCGCCGCCGCACGGAAGTCGCGGGCCCACGCGGTTGGGTTCCAGTTCGCCAGGGCATCGTTGAAGTCGCCCCCGAAGGCGGCGTACGGGCGGGCTCCGTAGGTCGCGCGGTGGTGGGCGGCGACGGGGCTCGCGTGCGTCAGGTCACTGGGCCGGGCTGCCGGTCTTCTGTGCGCGGATCAGATCGCGGTACCAGGCGTAGGAGTCCTTGGGGGTCCGGCGCAGCGTCTCGTAGTCGATGTGGACCAGGCCGAATCGCTTGCTGGCGCCCTCGGTCCATTCGACGTTGTCGGTGAGCGACCAGGTGAAGTAGCCGCGCACGTCGACCCCGGCGTCGATGGCGGTGCGCAGGGCCCGCAGATGTCCTTCGAGGTAGGCGATCCGGCGGGTGTCCTCGGCCGGCTCGTCGACGGCGCAGCCGTTCTCGGTGATGTAGAGCGGCGGGAGCCGGTCGCCGTAGCGGCTGTGGAGCTGGACGAGGGTCTCGCACAGGCCGTCGGGGACGACGGGCCAGCCGAAGTCGGTCTTCTCGTAACCCTCTATCTCGCGGATGCCGAAGGGGAGTTCGGGGGGCATCCGGTAGCCGGAGAAGGTTTCCGGGGTACTGGTGCCGGGGGCGCCGACGAGGGTGGGGTTGTAGTAGTTGACGCCGTACCAGTCGAGCGGGGTGGAGATGGTCCTCAGGTCGTCCTCGACCGGGCCGGGCATCATCGCGGCGAAGTTCTCGTCGGGGTAGCGGCCGGTGAGGACGGGGTCGGCGAACAGCCAGTTGGTGATCGTGTCGTAGAGCTCCGCGCCCAGGCGGTCCTCCTCGCGGTCCCCGGCGGTCCAGACCGGGGTGTGCGAGACGGCGATGCCGATGTTGTCCGCGCCCGCGCCGCGCAGCGCGCGCACGGCGAGGCCGTGGGCGAGGAGCTGGTGGTGGGCGGCGGGCAGGGCGTCGAAGAGGAGGGCCCGGCCCGGTGCGTGCTCGCCGAGGGCGTAGCCGAGCAGTGTCACCTCGGCCGGTTCGTTGATGGTGATCCACATCGGTACGCGGTCGGCGAGGCGCTCGGCCACGATGCCCGCGTACTCGGCGAAGCGGTAGGCGGTGTCCCGGTTGAGCCAGCCGCCCTCCTCGTCGAGCGGCAGTGGGGTGTCCCAGTGGTAGAGCGTGGGGGCCGGGGTGATGCCGTGGGCGCAGAGCTCGTCGACGAGCCGGTCGTAGAAGTCGAGCCCCTGCGGGTTGATCGGTCCGCTGCCGCCGGGCACCACGCGGGGCCAGCTGACGGAGAAGCGGAAGGCGTCGGCGCCGAGGCCGGCCAGCAGGGCGACGTCCTCGCGGTAGTGCTGGTGGAAGCCGGTGCCCCGGGTGGTGTCGGTGCCGTCCTTGATCCGTCCGGGTTGCGCTGCGAAGGCGTCCCAGCCGGAGGGGCCCTTCCCGTCGGTGTCGGCGGCCCCCTCGGTCTGGAAGGCGGACGCTGAGGCCCCCCAGAGGAAGCCCGGCGGGAACGACGGCACGGTCATCTCGGCCTCCACAGCCGTACGAGGGAGTGCGTATTGAGCAGAACCCGATGGGGCAATGATCAGAACCAGACCTTAATCGCCAGTAACGGGCTCGATCCAGTGTCGTGGGCCGGTGATCGTGTCTGTTGCCGACGACGGGGCACGGGGCACAGGGGCGATCAGACGAGGAGCGTTGCATGCTGTTCGAGGTATGGGCACCGGATGCGGACGAGGTGGGGCTGCGGCTGGCGGGCGAGCCACAGGCGATGGAGCGTGATCCGGCCCGGTCGGGCTGGTGGACGGCCGAGGCGCCGGCGTCGGACGGGGACCGCTACGGCTTCGTCCTGGGCGGGGGCGGGAGCGACGGGAGAGTGCTCCCCGATCCGCGTTCGCGCCGTCAGCCGGACGGGCCGGACGGCGAGAGCGCCGTCGTCGACCATTCGCTGTTCGAGTGGCACGGCGACTGGGCCGGCCGGGGGCTCCCAGGAGCCGTTCTGTACGAGCTGCACATCGGTACGTACACCGAGGAGGGGACCTTCGACGCGGCGGCCGCCCGGCTGGGGCATCTGGCCGAACTGGGCGTCACCCACGTGTCGCTGATGCCGGTCTGCCCGTTCCCCGGAACGCACGGGTGGGGGTACGAGGGGGTATCGCTCTGGGCCGTGCACGAGCCGTACGGCGGACCCGACGGGCTCAAGCGATTTGTCGACACGGCGCACGGTCTCGGGCTGGCGGTCCTGCTGGACGTGGTCCACAACCATCTCGGCCCGTCCGGCAATCACCTGCCGGCCTTCGGCCCGTACTTCACAAAGACCCATCACACGCCGTGGGGGGCGGCGGTCAATCTCGACGCCCCCGGTTCGGACGAGGTACGGGCGTTCCTGCTGGGCAGCGCGCTCGCCTGGCTGCGGGACTACCGGCTGGACGGGCTGCGGCTCGACGCGATCCACGCCCTGGCCGACGCACGGGCGCTGACCTTCCTGGAGGAGCTGTCCACGGCGGCCGACGCGCTCGCCGCGGAACTGGGCCGTCCGCTGCCGCTGATCGCCGAGTCCGACCTCTGCGACCCGAGGACCACTACCCCGCGCGAATCCGGCGGCATCGGACTGCACTCCCAGTGGAACGACGACTTCCACCACGCCCTGCACACCGCGCTGACCGGTGAGTCCCAGGGCTACTACGCGGACTTCGCCCAGGCTCCGCTGGCCGCCGTCGCCAAGACCGTGACCAGTGCGTTCTTCCACAACGGCACGTACTCCAGCTTCCGGGGGCGGACCCACGGCCGCCCCGTCGACATCGTCCGCACGCCCGCCCACCGCTTCGTCGGCTACGCCCAGACCCATGACCAGATCGGCAACCGGGCGCTGGGCGACCGGCTCTCCGCGACGCTCTCCCCCGGCCTGCTGGCCTGCGCCGCGACCCTCGTCCTGACCGGGCCGTTCACGCCGATGCTGTTCATGGGCGAGGAGTGGGGCGCGCGTACCCCCTGGCAGTTCTTCACCGACCACACCGATCCGGCCCTCGCCGAGGCGGTCCGCAGCGGCCGGCGGCGGGAGTTCGCGGCGCACGGCTGGTCGGCGGACGACATCCCGGACCCGCAGGACCCGGCCACCCGGAACCGTTCCTGCCTGGACTGGAGCGAGCCGTCACGGGAGCCGCACGCCCGCCTGCACGCCTGGTACCGCGAGCTGATCGCACTGCGCCGCTCCCTGCCCGACCTCCACGACCCGGATCTGGCGTCGGTGCGCACCGCCCACGACGAGCAGGCGCGCTGGCTGGCGTACCGCAGGGGCGATCTGCGGATCGCGGTCAACCTGGGCGAGAAGCCGGCCACGATCCCGCTGGGCGGCGGGCGGCGCCGGGGCGGCGGGGACCGGGTGGTGGCGGCGTGGGAGCCGGTGGATGCCGCGGGCGGCGACGGGCTGCTGCATCTGCCGCCGGAGTCGTGCGTGGTGCTGGCCGACGGCTGAGGGGCGGGCGGGGGCGGGCGAACCTCGCGGCCGCCCCGCCCCGTGTCCGGCTACTCGACGATCGCCAGCTCCCGCGCCGTGCTGTTGAGGCGTCGGCCGCCGTCCTCGGTCACGGTCACGATGTCCTCGATCCGTACGCCGAACCGGCCCGGCAGATAGATGCCCGGCTCCACGGAGAAGCACATCCCGGGCACCAGCGGCTGCTCCTCGCCCTCGATCATGTACGGCGGCTCGTGGGTGGTGACACCGATGCCGTGGCCGGTGCGGTGGATGAAGCGTTCGCCGTAGCCGAACTCGGTGATGACCGCGCGGGCCGCCCGGTCGATCTCCTGGCAGGCCACCCCCGGCCGGACCGCGTTGCAGCCCGCCTCCTGCGCCTCGCGCACGATGTCGTGGACCCGCTGCTCCTCGGCGGTGGGTTCGCCGACGTGGACCGTGCGGGAGGTGTCCGAGCCGTAGCCGTGCTTGAGGCCGCCGAAGTCGAGTACGACCATGTCGCCCCGCTCGATGGTGCGGTCACCGGCCTCGTGGTGCGGGTTGGCACCGTTGGGGCCGGAGCCGACGACCGTGAAGTCGACCTGGGAGTGCCCGAACCGCTTGAGCAGTTCGGCCAGTTCAGCCGCGATGTCGGTCTCCTTGCGGCCCGAGAAGCGCACCTTGAGGATCTCGCCGTACGTGGCGTCGGCGGCGGCTCCGGCGGCGGTGATCCGCTCCAGCTCGTGGGCGTCCTTCACCGCGCGCAGCATCGGCAGGGCCTCGGTGAGCGAGACGTACGAGGTGTCCGGCAGGGTGCGCTGCAGGCCGAGCAGATGCATCGCCCAGGAGTTGTCGCTGATCCCGAACCGGCCCTGGCCGTCGAGCAGCGGGGCGGTGACGGCGTAGGGGTCCTTGCCGTCGGTCCAGTCCCGCAGGGTGAACGCGGGGGCGCCGACTGCCTTCTCGGCATCCGGGGCCTCCAGCGTCGGGACGACGAGGACCGGGTCCTGGCCCGGCGTGAGGACGAGGACGGTGAGGCGTTCGGTGTTCACGGGCCGGTAGCCGGTGAGGTACACGAGGTCGGGGCCGGGCGCGACCAGTACGCCGGCGAGCCCGGCCTCGGCGGCGGTGTCGGCCGCGCGCGTCATGCGGGCCCGGTAGTCGTCGGCGGTGAACGGCACGGGCTGGCTCTGGCTGGACATCGGGACCTCCTGGCGACGCGACACGGCACACAGCATCCTGCCCGTCCGGGCCGCCCGACGCGAGCGGGGCCGACGAGGCCGGGGCTCAGGATTCCGGATCCGGCCGTACGACGAGGTCGGCGCGGGTGCGGCCCCGCTCGACCAGGCGCGCGTTGGGTTCGTCGGACCGCGCCACCCAGCGCTCGGCGTACGCTCGCGGTTTCCCGAACCGCACATGGCGCTCGACCAGCCGCCGAACCCGCAGCCCCGGGTCGGTCTCCAGGAACCACACCTCGTCGAGCAGCCCACGCACGGGCGCCCAGGGGCCCTCGTCGTGCAGCAGGTAATTGCCCTCGGTGATGACCAGCGGGATGTCCGGGGGTACGGGGACGGCTCCGGCGATCGGCTCCTCCAGGGCGCGGTCGAAGGCAGGGGCGTACACGGTGGTACCCGCCTCCGGCGCGCGCAGGCGTCCGAGGAGGGCGGCGTACCCGGCGGCGTCGAAGGTGTCGGGGGCGCCCTTGCGCGCGGCGCGGCCGAGCCGTTCCAGTTCGACCCGGGCGAGGTGGAAGCCGTCCATGGGGACGAGGACGGCGAGGCCGTCCAGCGCGTCGACGAGCTGGGCCGCCAGGGTGGACTTCCCGGCCCCGGGCGGCCCCGCGATGCCGAGGATGCGGCGGTGGCCGGGGACGGCGAGGCGGCGGGCGCGGGCCGCCGCCCCGGTGGGATCGCTGGTGGCCGGGTCGCCGGTGGCCGGGTCGCCGGTGGCCGGGTCGCTGATGTCCATGCGGGGCATTGTCGCGAACCGGGGGCGTCAGCGCGCCCCCTTGCCCTCCAGGTACGCCAGTACCGCCAGCACCCGTCGGTGCACCGTGCCGTCGTCGGGTTCCAGGCCGAGCTTGGCGAAGATCGAGCCGATGTGCTTGCTCACCGCCCTTTCCGTCACGACGAGTTCGGTGGCGATGGTGCCGTTCGCCTTGCCCTGCGCCATCAGTTCCAGCACTTCGCGCTCGCGCGGTGTGAGGCTCCGCAGCGGCTCGGCCGACGACTTGCGGGTCAGCAGCTGGGTCACCACCTCGGGATCGAGCGCCGTACCGCCGCCCGCCACGCGTTCCAGTGCCTGGAGGAACTGGTCGACCCGGCCGATCCGGTCCTTCAGGAGGTAGCCGATGCCCTGCGCGCCCCGGGCGAGCAGCTCGGCGGCGTACGTCTCCTCGACGTACTGGGAGAGCACCAGGATCGGCAGTTCGGGCAGCTCGGCGCGGGCGGCGATCGCGGCGCGCAGCCCCTCGTCGCGGAAGGTGGGCGGGAGCCGTACGTCGAGCACCGCGGCGTCCGGACGGTGTTCCAGCAGGGCGGGCAGCACCTCGGGCCCGGTCGCCGCGTCGGCCACCACCTCGTGGCCCGAGCTGGTGAGCAGCAGGATCAGACCCTCCCGCAACAGCGCGTTGTCCTCGGCGATCACGATCCGCACGGCAGCTCCACTTCGATGTCCGTCGGCCCCCCGACGGGGCTGCTGATGCGGGTGGTGCCGTCCAGCGCGGCGATCCTCCGACCGATGCCGACCAGCCCGCTGCCGGTGGAAGGGTTCTGCGAGGTGCCGCGCCGTTCGTCCGCGCCGCCGCAGCCATTGTCGCTGATGGTCACCCGCAGGCTGCCGGGGGTGCGGGCGATGCGCACGGTCGCGGCCGTCGCACCGCTGTGTTTGCTGATGTTGGTGAGCGCCTCGGCGATGACGAAGTAGGCGGCGGTCTCGATCGCGGCGGGGAGGCGCCGGCCGTCCTCGACGCCGTCCAGTTCCGCGGCGACGGGCACGCCCGCGTCGGCGGCCAGCGCCCTTACCGCACCGGCCAGGCCGCGGTCCGTCAGCACCGGGGGGTGGATGCCGCGCACCACGTGCCGCAGTTCCGCGAGGGCCGCCTCCGCGCCGTCCTGTGCCTCGTCCAGACGGATGCGCGCGGCGGCCGGGTCGCTGTCGAGGAGCTGTCTGGCCAGGCCGATGCGCAAGGACAGTGCGACGATCCTGGCCTGGGCGCCGTCGTGAAGATCGCGTTCGATGCGGCGCAGTTCGGCTCCGTGCGCCTCCACCGCACCGGCCCGGCTCTCGGTCAGCTGGGCGATGCGTTCGGCGAGCGCGGTGGACGGCGAGGACGTGAGCAGGGACCTGGTCCAGCCGGCCGACAGGTCCGCGAGCACGCAGTGCCAGCGCAGCACCCACCCCGGCCGTTCGGGCAGCGGTGTGCCGTACTCGTCGGCGGCCCGCCGGTCCAGCAGGCGCACGACAGGCAGGGCGACCCCGTCCACGAGGAGCCCGACCGGCCACAGCACCATCGCCAGATATCCGACGGCATTGCCCATGAGCGCCTGCAACGGCAGCCAGAGCGCGTCGCGCCACACGGTCGGGTCGTTGAGTACGCGCCGTACCCGCTCGGAGAGTTCGGCGCTGTCCAGCGAGGGATAGGGCGTCGGCGTGAACGGAACGCCCAGCCGTGCCGCTGCCCTGCGCCGCTCGGACTCCGCGAACCTGCGCAGCACCTTGGCGGCCTCCGGCAGCGCGGGCAGCCCGATGATCACGGCGGCGAACAGCAGGACCGCCAGCACCAGGAACGCGCTCAGATAGGCGAGCAGCGCGACCGCGATGCCGACGGCCAGATAGCGCGAGGCGTCCCACGAACGCCTGATGGCGGTGGTCAGCGGGGCGGGTGCGGTGCTCATGAGGGACCACGTTACGGGGGGTTCGCCGGCCGCTGGAGTGGAGCCCTCCCCCGAGGTCCGGTGGAGCTGGCTGCACCCCCGTTCCGGGACCGCGTACCCTCGCCCGGCCGGGCCGCTGTTCTTAGCGTTTATCCAGGTCAGAAGGCACATGGCGGGGCAGAGGAAAGAATGGTGGAGTCGACGGTGGACACGATCACGGCGGTGCGGGCGTCCGCGCTGAGTCTGGAGTCGGTGAGCCGGCGCCACGGCCGGGGCGACGGGGGGACCACCGCGCTCGACGCGGTCAGCTGCGCGGTCCCGGTGGGAAGTTTCACCGCGGTGGTGGGGCCTTCGGGCTCTGGGAAGAGCACGTTCCTCCAGTGTGCGGCGGGGCTGGACCGCCCGACGTCGGGCACGGTGCGGATCGGGGGCACCGATCTCGGTGCGCTCTCCGAGGCGGCGCTGACCCGGTTGCGCCGGGACCGGATCGGCTTCGTGTTCCAGTCGCACGCCCTCAACCTGGTGCCGTCACTGAACATCGAGGAGAACGTCGTGCTGCCGCTGGTACTGGCGGGCGCGGATCCGGAGGACGAGCGGGTGCTGAGCCGTGGGCGGGACCTGCTGACCCGGGTCGGCCTGGCGGGCCGCGGCGCACAGGGTCCGGCGACACTCTCCGGCGGGCAGCAGCAACGCGTCGCGGTGGCACGCGCGTTGGTGACGGAACCCGAGGTGATCTTCGCGGACGAGCCGACGGCCGCCCTGGACCCGGAGTCGGCGGCGCTGGTGCTCGGTCTGCTGCGGGACGCGGTGCGGATCGACGGCCGTACGGTCGTCATGGTCACCCACGACCCGGTGGCGGCGAGCTGGGCGGACACCGTGCTGACGATGGACGGCGGCCGGCTGCGATGAGCAGGAAGAGCGGGAGTGCGAGCGGGAGCGGCAGTGCGGGCGAAGGGGTGAGTGAAAGCATGGCACGGCCCGGGTCGGATGCGCGGGCCGGAGTCCGTCGGGCGTCGGCGTTCCTCGCCCGGCGTTCGCTGAAGGCCCATCGCCGGGCCTGGGGCGCGGTGTTCACGGCGACGGCGGCGGCAGCCGCGCTGATCGGGGCCTTCGCCCTCGTCGTGGGTTCGCTGCTGCTTGCGCAGCCGCCGGTGGAGCGTTACGCGGGGGCCGACGCGGTGGTGGCGGCCGATCAGCGGGTGACGTACACGGCGAAGCCGTGGGGCAGCCAGCCGCAGACCGCGACGGCGTATCTGCCCGAACGGGTAAGGATCGACCGCTCCTTGGTGGCGGAAGCGGCCGCCGTGCACGGCGTCGCGAAGGCCGTCGCGGACGATTCGGTGCCGGT
Source organism: Streptomyces sp. NPDC102437 (assembly GCF_044765565.1). NCBI lineage: Bacteria > Bacillati > Actinomycetota > Actinomycetes > Kitasatosporales > Streptomycetaceae > Streptomyces > Streptomyces sp. NPDC102437. Next base: position 160,715 of record NZ_JBIWKI010000009.1, read on the forward strand.
GACCGTGGGCGGAGAGGGCGGCGCGACGGCGGGCACCGGCCGGTCCTGGGCGGCCGCCGCGCTCACCCCGTACCGGCTGTCGGAGGGCCGCGCGCCGAGGACCGCCACCGAGGTGGTCCTCGACGGCGCGCTGGCGGCGGCCACCGGGAGCAGGGTCGGTGGCCATGTGACATTGCAGGCGGACGGGGCTCCCCGGCGGTACACCGTGAGCGGGGTCGCAGGCACCGGTCACCGGGGCGGCTCCCCCGCCGTCTTCCTCACCGAGCGGCACCTCACCGCCCTGGCCGGACACCCCGGCACGGTCGACGCGATCGGCGTCCTCGCCGAGGAGGGCGTCTCCACAAACACGCTGCGGGCATCGCTTGAGAAGGCACTGCCCGACCGGGCCCGTGGCGACCGTGACGTCCGGGTGCTCACCGGCCCGGAGCGCGGGCAGGCCGAACACCCGGACGCGCTCGGCGCCCGCGGCGAACTGCTGCCGCTGCTGGCCTCGATCACGGGCACGGTCTTCATGGTGGCTCTCCTGGTGATCGCCACCACCGTCTCCCAGGCGGTCCACCAGCGCGCCGGTGAGCTGGCGCTGCTGCGTGCCGTGGGGGCGACACCGCGTCAGCTCAGGTCGGCGGTCGGCCGCGAGGTGAGCCGGGTGGCCGGGGCGGCGGCGGTGCTGGGCGGGGTCGCCGCGGTGCCGTTGGGGCTGCTGATGCGGTCGCTGCTGACGACGGACCCGCTGCCGCTGCCAATGCCGGTCTGGCTGCCGCTCGCCGCGAGCGCCGCGGCCGCTGTGCTCGTCGCGCTCGCCGGCCGGCCGGTGGCGGTCCTCGCGGCCAGGGGCGTCACCGGGCTGCGGCCCGCCGTCGCGCTGGGCGCGGCCCGTGCGCCCGAGCCGGGCGAGCCGGGGCGGGTGCGTACGGTCGCCGGGGCCGTGCTGGCCATGGGCGGCGTGAGCGCGGCCGGTGCGGCGACGGCGCAGGGCGGGCAGGCCGCCGCGGTGGCCGCGTCGGGTGCGGCCACCTCACTGATCATCGCGGTGGCGCTGCTCGGTCCGTGGATCGCCCGGGTGGCGACGCGGGTCCTCGGCACGCCGGTACGGCGCGCCGGCGGGGTCTCGGGGTTCCTCGCCGCCAGGTCCGCCGCCGCGCACCATCGGCGCCTGGGCGCGGCCATCACCCCGATCGTGCTGGTGGTGGCGTTCGTCTGCGTGCAGTTGTCGGCGGGCTCGACGCTGGAACGGGCCGCCGGCCGGCAGGCCGCCGCCGCGCTCCGGGCCGACCTGGTGGTGACGGGCCCGGCCGCCGGGCTGCCGGCCGGCGCGGTGCGCGCCGTGCGCGAGGCTCCCGGGGTGAAGGCGGCGACCGGTGTGCTGCGCTCCGGCGTCGTACTCGCCCACCGCGAGATGGGCGAGCCGAAGCTGGACCGGTTCCCCGTGCTGGGTGTGACGGCGGACCGGCTGTCCGGCACGCTCGACCCGCGCGTCACGGCGGGCGATCCGGCGGACCTCACCGGCAGGGGCACGGTGGCGGTCGGCGAGGACCGGGCGTCCGATCTCGGTGTCGGCGTCGGCGACTCGGTGGAGCTCCGTCTCGGCGACGGCACCGAGGTACGGCTACGGGTGGTGGCGCTCTACGAACGGGCCCTGGGACTCGGTGAGTTCATGCTGCCGCGCGAGGCACTGGCCGGACACGTATCGGTCCCGCGCGACCAGCGGATCCTGGTCAGCTCGGCGGACGCCGGGGCGGCCCCGGCCGTACGGCGCGCGCTCGCCGCGTACCCGGGTGTGCGCGTTCGGCCCGCGACGGCCGACGACGTGCGGATCGCACCGCCGTCCTCGGACCAGGACGACGCCATGATCATCATCGGGGTCGGGGTGATCGGCGGCTTCGCGCTGCTCGCGGTGGTGAGCACGCTGTCCCTGATCACGGTGGGCCGCCGCCCCGAGTTCCGCCTGCTGCGGACGGTCGGTGCGGGGCGCCGTCAGGTGCGGCGGATGCTGGTGCTGGAGACGGGGCTGGTGGCGGTGGTCGGGCTGGCCATCGGCACGCTGGTCGCGGCGGTCCCGCTGCTGGCGTTCGCGTTGTCCGTGACCGGTTCGGTGCCGTATCTGTCACCGGCCCGGTACGGGATGCTCGCGCTGGCCGTGACGGTGGCGGCTGGTGCGGGGGCGCTCGGGCCGGCCTGGTCCGGCGGCGGCCGGTCCGTACCCGGGCGGCGGACGTGAGGGCGGCCGCCCCGACGCGTCACGGCGACGCGGGCAGGGGCAGCGCCCCCTCCCGTGCCGCCGCCGCGGCCAGCGCGTCGAGCACCGGGGCGATCAGCGGATGCCCCTCCGCCCCGTGCCGCACCGCGGCGAAGACCCGGCGGGTCGGCGCGCTGCCCTCCACCGGCCGCACCACCACCCCGGTCAGCTCCATACCCAGCAGCGCCGACCGCGGCACCAACGCCACCCCGGCGCCCGCCCCCGCCAGCGCGACCACCGCGCGGAAGTCGTCCGAGGAGTGCTCCATCCTGGGCTGGAAGCCGGCGAACTCGCAGGACAGGACCACCACGTCGTGGCAGGGGTTGCCGGGGTACGGGCCGATCCACGCGTCCTTCTCCAGGTCCGCGATCGCCACCTGGTCCCGGCCGGCCAGCGGATGCCCGACCGGCAGCACCGCGTCGAACGGTTCGGAGTACAGGGGCACCCGGGTCAGCCGCCGGTCGTCCTCGTCCGGGGCACCCCGGTACTCGACGGCGACCGCCACATCGACCTGCCGGTCGAGCACCATCGGCACGCTCGCGTCGCCCTCGGCGTCCTGGACCCGGACTCGGATGCCGGGCGCGGTGCGGGTCAGTGCGGCGATCGCGGGGGCGAGGACCAGGCCGATGCCCGTGGCGAACGCGGCGACGGTGACTGTGCCCGCGTCCCCCGAGCTGTAGGCGGCGAGCTCCGCCTCGGCCCGTTCCAGCTGGGCCAGCACCGCGTTGGTGTGGGTCAGCAGGATCTCCCCGGCGGGTGTGAGCCGGGCGCCGCGCGCGCCCCGTTCGACGAGCCGGTGGCCGGTCTCCTGCTCCAGCGCGGCGAGCTGCTGGGAGACCGCGGAGGGGGTGAGATACAGCGCGGCGGCGGCTGCGGTCACCGTGCGGTGGTCGGCCACCGCACGGAGGATGCGCAGCCGCCGTGAATCGATCATGTGACCCATTGTCCCAGGTCATGGGTGGAACCCCACCTCCCGGCCGGGCCTCGGGTGTGCTACTCCCCCAGCGCGGCCCGCGCGTCGACGAACGCGTCGACGGCCCGGTTCACGTCCTGTGTGGAGTGCGCGGCGGAGAGCTGGACGCGGATGCGGGCCGCGCCCTGCGGGACCACCGGGTAGGAGAACCCGATCACGTACACACCGCGCTCCAGGAGGAGCTCCGCCATCCGGCCTGCCTTCGCCGCGTCCCCGATCATGACGGGGGCGATGGCGTGGTCGCCGGGCAGGATGTCGAAGCCCTCCTCGGTCATCCGGTTACGGAAGAGCGCGGTGTTGGCGTTGAGCTGCTCGCGCAGGTCGCCGGCGGCCTCCAGCAGGTCGAGGACCTTGAGCGAGGCGGCCGCGATGACCGGGGCGAGGGAGTTGGAGAAGAGGTACGGGCGGGAGCGCTGGCGCAGCAGCGCGACGATCTCGGCACGGGCCGCGACATACCCGCCGGACGCACCGCCCAGCGCCTTGCCGAGGGTGCCGGTGATGATGTCGACCCGGTCCATCACGTCGTGCAGCTCCGGTGTGCCACGGCCGCCGGGGCCGACGAAGCCGACGGCGTGCGAGTCGTCGACCATGACCATGGCGTCGTAGCGCTCGGCCAGGTCGCAGATCTCGCGCAGCGGCGCGACGTACCCGTCCATGGAGAACACGCCGTCGGTGACGACGAGCCTGCGCCGGGCGCCGGACGCCTCCTTGAGCTGCTTCTCCAGGTCCTCCATGTCGCGGTTGGCGTAGCGGAACCGCTTGGCCTTGGAGAGGCGGATGCCGTCGATGATGGAGGCGTGGTTGAGGGCGTCGGAGATGACCGCGTCCTCCGGGCCGAGGACGGTCTCGAAGACACCGCCGTTGGCGTCGAAGCAGGAGGAGTAGAGGATCGTGTCCTCCTGGCCGAGGAACGTGGAGAGCCGCTGCTCCAGTTCCTTGTGGACCTCCTGGGTGCCGCAGATGAAGCGGACCGAGGCCATGCCGTAGCCCCAGCGGTCCAGCGCCCGGTGGGCGGAGGCGATCACATCGGGGTGGTCGGCGAGGCCCAGGTAGTTGTTGGCGCAGAAGTTGAGCACCTCACCGGGGCGGCCGCCCGCGGTGACGGCGACCGACGCGGACTGCGGGGTGCCGATCACGCGCTCGGGCTTGTGCAGTCCGGCGGCCTCGATCTCTTCGAGGGTGGTGCGCATGTCGTCGCGTACGGAGTCGAACATGAGGGGTGTCTCCCGGCTCGATAGCTGGATACTCGATAGCTGGATACGGGTGGTCAGGAGGTCCAGTCGAGGATGACCTTGCCGCCGCGTCCGCTCGCCGCGTCGTCGAAGGCCGCCTCGAAGTCGCGGTAGCCGTACCGGCCGGTGATCACGGGGGCGAGATCGAGGCCCCCCTCCAGCAGCACGGACATGGCGTACCAGGTCTCGTACATCTCGCGGCCGTAGATGCCCTTCACGGTGATCATCGAGGTCACGATGCGGGCCCAGTCGACGGCGAACTCCTCGGACGGCAGTCCGAGCATGGCGATCCGGCCGCCGTGCGTCATGTTCGCGATCATGTCGCGCATCGCCTCGGGCCGGCCGGACATCTCCAGGCCGACGTCGAAGCCCTCGCGCAGTCCGAGGTGCTTCTGGCCGTCGGCGATGGTCTCCTCGGCGACGTTCAGGGCGAGGCTGACGCCGACCTTCCGGGCCAGCTCCAGGCGGGCCTCGCTGACGTCGGTGATGACGACGTTGCGGGCGCCCGCGTGCTTGGCGACGGCTGCGGCCATGATGCCGATCGGTCCGGCGCCGGTGATCAGTACGTCCTCGCCGACCAGCGGGAACGACAGCGCGGTGTGCACGGCGTTGCCGAACGGGTCGAAGATCGCGGCGATGTCGAGGTCGACGGGGACCCGGTGCACCCAGACGTTGGACGCGGGCAGGGCGACGTACTCGGCGAACGCCCCGTCCCGGCCGACGCCGAGCCCGAGCGTGGAACGGCACAGGTGGCGGCGGCCGGCCAGGCAGTTGCGGCACTTGCCGCACACCAGGTGGCCCTCGCCGCTGACCAGGTCGCCGACGTTGATGTCGACGACGTCGGCACCGGTCCGGGCGACCTCGCCGACGAACTCGTGGCCGAGCACGAGCGGGGTGCGTACGGCCTGCTGGGCCCAGCCGTCGTAGTCGCGGATGTGCAGGTCGGTGCCGCAGATACCGGTACGGAGGACCTTGATCAGTACGTCCGTGGGGCCGATCTCCGGCTCCGGCACGTCCATCAGCCAGAGTCCCGGCTCGGCCTTCTGCTTCACGAGTGCCTTCACGGCTGCGGCTCCCTGCGCTGGTGCGGCGTTGAGCACCCCGGGCCGGGGGCATGCCAGAGGAAGCCTGCGGCCCGGGGAGGATCGAGAGGGACGGGACACGTAGGCAGCGCGCGTCGATCGGCTGCCGCGCACCATCCTCGGCCGTCACGGAGAAATCTGCCGCACCCCGCGCCACAGGTCCATCGAGGTTTTCTTAAGCGCGCCCGAAGATCCGCTTCATGCCGTCGGCACGGTTCCCCCGTCCGGCGCGCGGGGCCCGGCTCAGACCTCGGTGTAGGGCCCCAGGAAGCGGGCCCGTCCGTTCTCGACCCGGTAGAGGTGGATCCCCGTCTCGTACCGCACCTGCCGGTTGGCGTAGAAGGACACTGTCCGGGTGATGCCCGGGTGGGTGGTCCGGAACAGGCGCTGGGCGATGCCTTCGCGTTCCGCTCCGGTGGCGCTGGTGTCGCGGGCCGCGTCGGCTGTCAGCCCGACCGCGTCGTACGCCTCGGCGGCCCAGCGGGCGGGGGCGCCGTCGCACTTCTTCCGGTGCGCAGCGGCGAACTCCTTCGCGGCGGGGGCCGCCGCGCCGACACAGGGCGAGACGAACTCCCAGCCCTCGGCGGCGTCCCCGGCGTCCTTCGGGAAGCGGGCGCCCATGGCCGTGTGCATGGCCATGCGGGGTCCTTCGTAGGGGGTGGCGGCGAGCGTCCGGGCGACGCGGGTGGCCCCGGCCTGGTCCCCGGCGTGGAAGGACGCGTCGCTGCCGTGCGCGGGCAGGTCGGCGACGACCGGGGTCGGGTCACGGGTTCCGCCGGGCACCACGCGCCGGAGCTCCCGGTGTCGTCGTCGCGCAGCCACTCGCGTACGGCGAAGACGCCGCCGCCCGCGACGGCCACCGCTCCGGCGCCCGCGAGGAGAAGCAGCCCGCGCCGGGCCGGTGCGGGGCGCGGGCGGCGGGTTCTCGGCCACCGTGGCGTCGATGCCGGGCAGAGCCAGGGTCGCGGCTGCCCGGTCGGGGATCAGCCGTACGACGTTCTCGGGCAGCCAGCCGATCGAGCCGTTCGGGGGGGGCGGCCGGTTCCCGCAAGAACTGTCGTTCCGTCAGAATCCTTCGGGTCGCGGGTCCTTGGCGAGCCGGGCGTGCAGATGCTCGTCGTGGTACTCGCCGTCGCCGAAGCGGTGGGAGTCGCGAAGGACGCCCTCGGGGAGGTAGCCGCAGCGGTCGGCCACCCGGCAGGACGCCGGGTTGCCGACGGCGTGGGCGATCTCGACACGGCGGGCGTCGGCGGTGTCGAAGCCCCAGTCCGTCACCGCCGCGACCGCCCTGGTCATGAGGCCCCGCCCACGGGCGGCGGGCGCCAGCCAGTATCCGGCCATCGCCAGCCCGTCCTCGCGGTCGACCCAGCGCAGGGCGACGCCGCCGAGCACCGCGTCGTCGGCGGCGTCCCGTATGGCGAAGGCGGCGACCGTACCGCGTTCCCACCCGGCGTCCCGCGCCTCCACCCAGGCGCGGGCGGCGTCCCGGTCGGTCGTCGCTATCGGGTTCCACAGGGCGATCGCCGGATCCGCTACGGCGGCCACCAACGCGTCCAGCACGGTCTCCGAATCGGCGTCCGCCCGGCTCCAGGGGCGCAGTACGGCGTCCACCAGATCGAACTCGGTGCGGATGAAGGTCTTGCGGTCGGCGGGGGCGGGGCCCGGGGCAGGGGCGGAGAGAGTACTCATGGCCCCATTTCTACTGAAGCACCAGAACTCTGACCAGCGATTTTCCCGGCCCGTCGGTGCCTACGCCCCCGAGCGGCACCGCACCGCACACCGAGGTCGGTACCGGTGCGCGGCGCGGCGGGCCTCACGGGGCCTGTGCCGGACGGCGGTTCAGGAGAGGGTCAGTTCCGTGACGTCGCCCGCTTCCAGGACCCAGGTCGCGCCGAGCCCGCCCTCCTTCACCCGCGCGTCGCCGTCGCCCTTGAGGACGCCGATGCGGTTGCCGGACAGGGCGATCTGAATGGCGTGGGTGTACTCGTGGACCCAGTTCGCACCGAGGCCGCCCTCCTTCACGTACGCGTCGCCGCTGTCCTTGAGGACGCCGACGCGGTTGCCCGACAGTTCGAGCTGGATGACGTCGTCGGCCTCGCGCACCCAGGCGGCGCTGAGGCCGCCTTCCTTCACCCAGGCGACACCGTTGCCGACGAGGACGCCGATGCGGTTGCCCGCCAGGTCGATGCCGATGGCGTTGTCGGACTCGCGCACCCAACTGGCGCTGAGGCCGCCCTCCTTCACCCAGGCGACACCGTCTCCGGTGATGACACCGATGCGCTTGCCGGAGAGTTCCAGTTCCTTGAGCTTGTCGGACTCCTTGACCCAGGTCGCGCCGAGGCCGCCCTCCTTCACGTACGCCTCGCCGTTGTCCTTGAGGACGCCGATGCGCTTGCCGGACAGGGCGATCTGCTTGACGTCGGTGGCCTCCTTGACCCAGGTGGCGCTCAGCCCGCCCTCCTTCACCCACGCGACGCCGTCACCGGTGAGGACGCCGATGCGCTTGCCGGAGAGAGCGACCTGCTTGACGTTCCCGGACTCCTTGACCCAGGTGGCACCGGGGCCGCCCTCTTTCACGTAGGCGTCGCCGTTGACCCGCAGGGTGCCGATGCGGTTGCCGCCGTCGCCGGAGACCGTGCCGGGCACCGCGCCGGCCGTGCTCGGACCCGCGAGACCGCCCAGCGCCAGAACGGCAGCGGCGGCAGAGAGAGATTTGAGATTCAACGGAGTGACTCCTGTACACAGAGGGACCCTTGGGACCGATGAGCTGTTCCCTCGGGGGATTGAGCAATCCGATGACGGTCAACGACCGGGGGCCCGTAGGGTGCGTGTGCCATTGGGGTGAGGGAGGCGCATTGAACGGGGCCTGCCGCGCACCGGGGCGCACGGGTCCGGCACGCTCCGGACGGAGGTCCGGGTGACCTTCCCGCGGGGTGCGTGCGGGGCGGCGCGCCTTGATAGCGTCGCTCCCGCGATTGCGGACCGCTCCCCGCCGGGGTCGTCGCTGCGCCCCGGACGTCCTGCCCTCGACGGGCGGTCCGCGGAGCGGGCGTGCTGACGCTACGGGGACGTTCGCGGCAAGGACGAAGAGGGCCGACGCATGAGCCTCGCGCAGTTGCACTACACCTCTGCCACCGCGGGGGACGACGGGGGTGGCGCGCGGTTCACGGCGGTCGGCGCCGGCATACCCACGCCGGTGCTGGCGGAGGCCGAGCAGCTCCTCGGGTACGAACCGCCCGCGGGAGCCCCGTACCACCCCACCGCGGGCGAACTCCGTTCGTTTCCCGAGGCGTTCAGCTTCAGTTCGCTGTCCGACGGCAGTCATCTGCTGAGCCGCACCGTGGCGCTCGGCGGCCCCGGCGCCGGCGGTTTCCACGCGCACGCGGTGCATCTTCCGGCCGGTACCCGGCTGCCGGGCGACGCGCTGCCGATCACGGCCTGGCGGTCGCCGAGCTGGGCCTCCGCCGCACCGGGGGGCCCCGCCCCCGGCCCCCTGTCCGCCCTGCCCGCCTCCGCCTCCTTCGGCCCCGAGGCGCTCAAGGACTTCGCGGTCTCCCGGAGCCCCTGGCTGGCGGCGGTCTTCGCCGATCTGCGCCGGGTGTGCGAGGAGCCGGCGTCCTCGCGGCTCGTTCTCGTGGAGCGGAGTTGTGCCGATGTGGCCCGGTGGATCGCCCTGGCCGGGTCCGTACTGCCGCCGGAGACCGCCCGGCGGCTGACCTTCACGACGTACACCCGACGCCCGGCCGACTCCCCGCACCAGGTCGTCGGGGTGCGGCCGGAGGACGCCCCCGCACCGGCCGGCCCGGACAACAGCCTCCTGGTGCGTGACTGCACCGGGGCACGCCCCGGGGAGACGGTGGGCGATGCCTGGGCGGAGAGCTGCGCCCGGATCTGGCGCAACCGGTCCCCGGAGCTGTTCCGGGTGGCGGCGGAGCTGCCCGGCGAGCCCTTCGCGGCCGGACCGCTCGCCGTGACGGCGCTCTGCGCCGGCGTACCGCTCGGTGCCGACGGGCGTGCCGCGGCGGCGCATTGGGCGGCCGAGCGCCCGTACGCGCTGGACGAGGAGCGGACACGACGGCTGACCGATGCGCTGACCGCCCCGGACCTCGACCGCACGGATGACGAACTCCGCGCCGTCGCAAGGCTGTTGACCGCTCTCGACGGACGGTCGGGCGACACCGTGACCGCGTCGCTCGGCGCTCTGCTGGTGACGGAGGCGGTACGTGGCGGCGGCGTCGCACTCGAACCGCCCGCGCGCTCGGTCTTCGCCGGACCGGCCGGGGAGCGTGCCGTCGCCGCACTCCTCACGGCTCTGGGCGACGACCTGTGTACCGAACTCGCCACCGGTACGCCCCTCGCGGCCCCCGCGGCCGTTGTTCCCGGACGGACCGTGGGGCGTGCGGTGCAGTTGCTGCGGATCGCGCGGCTGCTCGATGTGGACTGCGCCGAGTTGCTCCCCGATGTGGTGGCCCGGATGGCCCGGTCCCTGCTGGACGAAGGGGCGGGCGACTACGGGCCGGTGCTGCTCGACCTCCTGGACGAGCAGTTCGACGTCCGTACGGCGCTGCTCGGCGAGCTGGACCGGATCACCCCGCACGACCCGTCGGGGACGGAGCGGCTGCTGGCGGAGGTCGCGCTGCCGTTCACCGGAGCGCAGGCGCTGCCGCATCTGCGGATGTGCGCGGCGGCGCCGGAGGCCAGAGCGAGCGGCGGCGACGACCGGGTGAAGGTGCTGAACGCGGTGCTGCGTGCCGGTGGAATGTCACCTTTCACCGAGCCGCTGGTGCTGCGGACGGCGGTCGGTCTGGTCTGGGGCGACGGCGTCCCCACGGCGGGCGAGGCGCGGCTGCTGCTGGCCGGGAGCACGTCCGACGCGCATCGCACGGCCGGTACGTGGTCCGTGCTCGTCGCGGCGGCGCTCGGCGCCCCGGCCGACGACGCGGAGGCCCCCGAACTCGCCCATGATCTGCTGCGCGGCTTCCCGCAGGAGATCGACGCGCGGGCGCGCGGCGCGCTGCATCTCCTGGAGTTCGCGCGGGACGTCCGGTCGGGGGCGGCGGAGCCGGGCTGGGCGGAGCAGGCCAGGAAGCTGCGCGCCGGGGCGGAGCCGGTGGAGGCGGGCGTGCGCGAGCAGGCGTTCGGTGCCCTGGCCGGGCGGCTGCTCGACCCGGACCGGCCGGAGGCGGAGCTGTACGCGTTCGTCCACAGCGACGACCCTGATCTCATCGCGGCCTACGGCACCGCTGCCCGGCAGGACGCGGTGCTCGCCCGGCTGCGCTCCGACCCGGCCTATGTCGCGGACTGCTTCACCGTCTGGAGCTCCCACCCGCACGCGGGCCGCGCCTGGAGCGGGACCCGGGAAGCGCTGCTGGCGGAGGTGCTGCGTCCGGTGGTGCGCGGCCTGTCGGCCGGTGAGGTGGCTGCGGTGGAGGAGGCCGCCGAGCGTGCGGGCAGCAGCCGTACGGCGGAGGCGTTCCGGGCGTGGAACCGGCCGGACGGCTTGCGCAAGCGGCTCGGCAACAGGCTGGCGGCCCGCGTGCGCCGGTCGTGAACGGCATCCCCGGCGGTCGTGAACGGCATCCCCGGCGGTCGTGAACCTCGTCCCCGGCGGTCACGGGCGGGCCACGGAGGTCGTGGCCCGTCATGGGTGACCGGTACCGTGTGACATATCGATCTCTCGTGCGCTCCCGGCGGGCTGCGTGACACCCCCAGGAGGAACAGATGACGACGAACCGCGGACGCAAGGACGTCATCCGGGACCGGATGGCCGCGACCGGCGAGTCGTACAACGTTGCCGCCCGCAATCTGAAGGCCATGAAGGACATGGGCGCCACGCGTGAGGCCGTCCTCACCCAGCGCTGGCACCCCGCCGACACGCTCGACGTGCCGTGCCCCTGCGGCGGCACGTGCGAGCCCGGCGAGCGGTGCGAGCGCTGCCACGCGCTCCACCGTCACGTGGCGCGCTACCCCGGCAGTGTCACGGACGTGGAGACCTGGGCCGACCGCTACGACTGCATGGGCTGCGCGTCCTCGTACATCCTGACCGTGGTGCTGCCCGGACGGCCCTGGGGCGTCGCCGAGACGGTGATCCGGGGCGGCTCCGCCGAGCCGGTCGTGCAGGCCCGGGTGTTCCCGGGTGTCGCCCATCCGCTGCTGCGGCCGGAAGGCGCCGGGGACGAGACCGAGGACTGACCCCCGGCCTCGGCACCCGCCCCGGCCACCCCGAAGTCACCGGCTCCGCTGCCCGGAGTCACCGGCCACCCCGGAGCCACCCGACGGCCCGCAGTCACCCGACGGCCCGGACGACGGACGCTCCCACCACGACGGCGAGGACCAGCGCCACGACGACCAGGGACCGCGGGTTGCCGAGGTTGACCGTCCAGCCGATGCCGACCCGCTTGGGCACCAGGATCGCGGGATCGTCGGCATTGACGTAGACCGTGCCGGCGCCGCGCCAGAAACGGTCGTCGTCGCGCGGCACCAGTCCGGTGCTCTCCTCGCCCGTGTCCTCCCGCAGCCTGCTCCCGGCGGGCCCGACGCGCAGGACGAGCCAGGCGGTCACGGCGAGGACCCCGACGAGCGGCACACCCGCGGCGGTCAGGGTCATGCCCGTGGAGCGGGTGTCGCTCCACATCAGCGCGGACAGCCCGAGCAGCATCAGGTTCACCAGGGCGGTGATGCCCAGCATGGAGCGGGCCGTGACGGTGAGATAGCGGCGGTACCGTGCGGCGCCGGCCACGGGGCGCGCCACATCGAGGTCGGCGCGGGCCCGGAGCAGCCCGGCGACGGTGGCGACCATGGTGAGGGTGAGCAGGACCTGGCCGAGGACGAACCCGAAGGCGGTCCACACACTGGTCGGGTACGTGCGGTAGACGGTGCCGCCGAGCGAGCGTTCGGGCAGTGCGATGTGGTCGGGCAGGCCGGGGTAGACGACGACGCCCGCGACGACGCTGACGGCGATCACGACGAGCGCGGGGACCGCCCAGCCCCAGGGGAAGCGGACCGGGTCGGTGCGCAGGGACGTGTCCACGACGGCGCCCTGCCGGGCCTGCCGGTACCACCCGCCCTCCGACTTCGCGCGGGAGATGGCCCGGTGGGCGCGTCCCCACAGGACGGCGGCGAGGGCGCAGAGCAGCAGCGAACCGGCGACCGGGGCGGCGGGGGTGCCGAACGCGGCGCCGAGCGCCGTGGCGGGCACGGTGACGACGGCCGCGGCGACGAGCATCGCACCGCGGTAGCGGTGGCGCTGTTCCTCGACGGCGGCGGAGCGCGCCTGGTCCGGCGGTACGCGGACGCCGAAAGGTACGGCGGAGGGGCTGAGGAGGGGGCTGGGGGCGGTGTACAGCACGGCGCTGAGCACCGCGAGTATGCCGAAGTCGAGAGCTGCGTCGACCACCAAGGTGTTCACCTGTCCCTTCCTTTCACTGATCCCGACGGGGCGGGGCGCCGCGCCGGAGCCCGGCGCGGCGTTTCGGGTGTGCGTTTTCCGGGACGGCCCCGAGGGTCAGGGCGTCCCGTCCTCCCTCGCGGGGAAGCGGTCCAGAACCGCCGCGACATGACTCATCACCTCCGCCTTCGCGATCCCTCGTACATCCAGCTCGGCGAGGAGGGTGCGCATGCGCGTCTCCCAGTCGACGCCGGCCCGCAGTTCGTCCGACGGCTGCTTGACGTCGGGCCGGACCACCGCGCCGCTCTTGCGGTTGATGCGGATGATCCCTTCGCGTCGTAGCAGGTCATAGGCCTTGTTGACGGTGTGGAAGTTGATCGCCAGGTCGACGGCAAGCTGCCTGGTGGACGGAAGTCCGGCACCGGGCGCCAACGCGCCTTCCGCGATGGCTTCCACCACCCGGTCCCGGATCTGCTGATAGATCGGCACCTCGCTGTCGAGGTCGAGCACTAGGTACACGCCATAACCCTATCTGCTATACATCTAATAGAACAGACGCTCAGGCTTCGCTGGAGGATGAATCCCCATGGCACTGATGAACATCTGCGACACCGGCCGTGCCATCGCCGGGTCCAACCGATGAGCGGCAGGCCGCAGGGCCTGTCCATCGAAGTCAGCGGGCTGACCAAGCGGTTCGGAGCCGTACGCGCCGTCGACGACCTGAGTTTCACTGTGCGGCCGGGCGTCGTGACGGGCTTCCTCGGCCCCAACGGCGCGGGCAAGACCACGACGATGCGGATGATCCTCGGCCTGGTGGCTCCCACCGCGGGCACCGCCACCATCGGCGGCAAGCGGTACGCGGAGCTGTCCAGGCCCACCGCCACCGTGGGCGCCGTGCTCGACGCCTCTGCGGTCCACCCCGGCCACACGGCCCGCGACCATCTGCACATCTACCGCACCATGGGCGGCCACCCGCCCGAGCGGGTCGATCGGCTGCTGGACCGGCTGGGGCTCGCCCAGGCGGCCGACCGCCGTACCCGCACCTTCTCCACGGGCATGCGGCAACGGCTCTCGCTCGCCACGGCACTGCTGGGCGACCCGCGGGTACTGCTGCTGGACGAGCCGGGCAACGGGCTCGACCCGGAGGGCATCGCCTGGCTGCGCGGGCTGCTGCGCGCTCTGGCCGCCGAGGGCCGCACCGTGCTGGTGTCGAGCCATGTGCTCAGCGAGGTGCAGCAGATCGTCGAGGACGTCGTCGTGATTCGCGAGGGCCGGCTGGTGGCGGCGGGACCGATGGCGGAGGTCGAGCGGCTCGCCCCCTGCACGGTGCTGGTCCGCTCCCCGGACGCGGCGGCGCTGCGCGCCGCACTGCTGCGCGGCACCGCGCGGGACGGGGCGGCCGACCGGGTGGACCTCCTGCCGGACGGGACGCTGCGGGTGTACGGGATGGCGGACGCCGCCGTCGCCGATCTGGCCGCCGCCGAGCGGCTGCGGGTGCACGGGCTGACCGCCGGGGGCGGCCTGGAACAGCTCTTCCTCCGGCTGGCGGGGGACGGCGAACCGGCAGGCCCCGGCCAGTCGGCGGCACTGATGGACAGGGGGCAGAACCGGTGATGAACGCACTGATCAAGGCGGAGTTCCGGCGGCTGGCCGCCACCCGCCTGTGGCTGTGGGCGCTCCTCGCGGCCGTCGTCCTGGGCGGCGGCATGGTGGGGCTGATGACACTGGTCGGGCCGGAGAACTTCGACCCGCCGGCGCCCGGCCTGGACACCGAGGCCGGTGTCCGCTCCGTACTCGGCATGCTGAGCTTCACGGTGTTCCTGCCGGCCGCGCTCGGCACCCTGGCGATGACGTCGGAATACCGGCACCGCACCGCCACGTACACCTTCCTGCACGCCCCGCGGCGCCGGCAGGTGCTCACCGCCAAGCTCTTCACGTACGGCGTCGCCGGTCTGCTGTACGGACTGGTGCTCACCGGCACGGCGGCGATCGCCTTCTTCGGGGGTGTGGCGGCGCGCGGGGTGACCCCGGGGATGGCCACCGGCGAGGTGCTGGGGCTGCTCGTGCGGCCGGCGGTGGCGATGGCGGTGTACACCCTGCTGGGCGTGGCGGCCGGGGCGCTGATCCGTCATCAGGTCGCGGCGCTGGCCGTCGTCATCGGCTATCTGTACGCGGGCGAGTACCTGCTGATGATGATACCGGGCGTCAAGCTGCTCTACCCTCTGCTGCCGGGCGGCGCCACGGCGTCCCTGACCGGCTTCAGCTATGTGGCGGACACGATGGCCGATGAGCTGGCGACCGGCCCGGTGCCGCTGCTCTCCCCCGTCGGCGGCGGACTGCTGCTCGCCGGGTACGCCCTGGTCGCGGCGGGCGTCGCGGTCCTGGTGCCGATGCGCAGGGACGTGCACTGAGCCCGGACGACGGAGCGGGTGCCCCGGAACGTTTTCCGGGGCACCCGCTCCGTCTCTCGTCCCTCAGCCCTCGTCCGGGGTCAGGCGCAGCGAGATCGAGTTGATGCAGTACCGCTGGTCCGTGGGGGTCGGGTAGCCCTCGCCCTCGAAGACATGGCCGAGGTGCGATCCGCAGCGTGCGCAGCGGACCTCGGTGCGGACCATGCCGTGGCTGCGGTCCTGGATCAGTTCGACCGCGTCGCTGTCCTTCGGGTCGTAGAAGGACGGCCAGCCGCAGTGCGACTCGAACTTGGTGTCCGAGCGGAAGAGTTCGGCGCCGCAGGCCCGGCAGGAGTAGACGCCCGTGGTCTTGGTGTCGGTGTACTCACCGACGAAGGCGGGTTCGGTGCCGGCCTGGCGCAGGACCGCGTACTCGGCCGGCGTCAGCTCCGCCCGCCACTGCTCGTCCGGCTTCTCGATGTCGTACGACACGTCGCTCCCTCAGCTCGACAGGTGGTCCAGGATCTGCGGGCCGAGGTCCGTGACATCGCCCGCTCCCATGGTGAGAACGAGGTCGCCGGGCTTCGCCATTCCCGCGACCACCTCGGGGACCGCGGTCTTGTCGTGGACGGCGGTGGCGTCGGCGCCCGCGGCCCGCGCCGCGTCGATGATCAGGTCGCTGGTGATGCCGGGGATCGGGTCCTCGCGGGCTGGGTAGATGTCCAGCACCACGGAGGCGTCGGCCAGCGCGAGGGCCTGGCCCATCTCGGTACCGAGCTCCTGGGTGCGGGAGAAGAGGTGCGGCTGGAAGACGACCAGGAGGCGGGCCTCGGAGGCGGCGCCGCGCATCGCTTCGAGGTCCGCGGTCATCTCGGTGGGGTGGTGCGCGTACGAGTCGATGACCTGCACGCCCGCCGCCTCGCCCTTGAGCTGGAGGCGGCGCTTGACCCCGGTGTACTTGCCGAGGGCCGAGGCCAGATTGTGGGCCGGGACGCCGAGGGCGACACCGGCGGCGAGGGCCGCGACGGCATTGAGGGCGTAGTGGCGGCCGGGCACGGAGACCGTGAACGTGAGGTACTTCCCGTTCAGGACGACCGTGACCTCGCTGGTCAGTCCGCGCGGGGTGATCTTGTGGACGCGTACGTCGGCGTTCTCGGACTCGCCGTAGGTGACCACGTTCAGCGAGGGCAGGGCCCGGACCCGCTCCGTCAGCTCGACGGCGCCCGCCTGGTCGGCGGAGATCACCAGGGTGCCGCCCGGGACGATCTTGCCGGCGAAAGCCTCGAACGACTCGTAGATCTCGTCCATCGAGGCATAGTTCGCGTGGTGGTCCAGCTCGACGTTGAGGACGATCGCGACCTCGGGGTCGTACTTCTGGAAGCTGCGGTCGCTCTCGTCCGCCTCGGCGACGAAGATCGCGCCTTCGCCGTGCGCGGCGTTGGTGCCGGGGCCGGCGAGGTCGCCGCCGATGGCGTACGAGGGGTCGAGGTTCAGCTCGGTCAGGGCGACGGCCAGCATCGACGTGGTGGTCGTCTTGCCGTGCGTGCCGGCCACCGCGATGGCGCGCAGCCCGCCCATGAGCGAGGCGAGCGCGTCGGAGCGATGCACCACCGGGACCGACAGCTCGGCGGCGCGCAGCAGCTCCGGGTTGTCGGCGCGGATGGCGCTGGAGACGACCACGCACGAGGCGTCGTCCGCCAGATGTCCGGCGGCGTGCCCGATGTGGACGGTCGCCCCCAGCGCCCGCAGTGCCTCGGCGGTACCCGACTCCTTGGCGTCGCTGCCCGCGACCTTGGCGCCGCGCTGGGCGAGGATCTTCGCGATGCCCGACATTCCGGCGCCGCCGATGCCGATGAAGTGCGGCCGTTCCATGGCGGCAGGAATACCGGGTGCCATGCGTGTGTCTCCCAGAGGTCGATGCGAGTGGCCGAGTCGGGATGCGAGTACCCGATTCGGTACGAGGTGCCCGCCCAGCCTATTCGCTGTGCGCGAAGAGCTTGAGCACCGGTACGCCGACCTTGTGGCGGGCCCTGGACGCCCAGTCCCGGTGGAAGAACTCCTCGACGTAGTGCGGAGCGGTCAGCACGATGACCTCGTCCGCCTCCGCGTCGTCGACCACGGACTTCAGCTTGTCCAGGGGGTGGTCCTCGATCACCTGTCCGACCGCTTCGGAGCCTGCCTGGCGCAGTGCCTCCAGGGAGACTTCGAGCGCGAGTTCGGCGGGCTGTCTGGCATTCTTGCCTTCTGGCTCCTCGCCCTCCCGGGCGGCTTCCTTCAGCTCTCCCATCGCCAGGTCGTCGATGGCTCGCAGCAGCACATCTGCCTGGTCACCGCGGGGTTGCATGAGCACGACGAAGGAGGTCGACTCCTCTCCGTGCAGAGTGGTGACGAACTCGACGTCCTCGGAGGTGAGGGGCTTCTCGATCATCAAAACGCTGGTGAACACCACGGGCGCCCTTCTGCTTCAGTGGCCGTCGCCGGTCACTGCTGAAACCATCCTTCCCCGTGCTCCCACGGGGTCTGCGAGAGTAATTGTGCCCACCGGAAGCTAACCGGAACGACATATTCCGCTGATTGTCAGCTCCGACGGTACCGAGTGAAGAGGAACCCGGCCTCTTCCAGCATCGACGCCAGGGTGAATCGTTCCGGCACGGCCACCGAGGGGCCGCCCGCGATCCGCTGCGCGTCCCCGGCGGTCAGCATCGGCGAGAGGGTCAGACAGAGCTCGTCCAGCACCCCGGCGGCCACGAACTGGCCCAGCATCCGGGGGCCGCCCTCGGTCAGCTGCCGCTTGAGTCCGCGGTCCGCCAGCTCCCGTACGGCCCTGGCGGGGTCCACCCGGGAGCCCTCCCCCGCGATCACCACCTCGGCGCCCGCCCGGCGCGCCTCCTCGATCCGGCCCGGCGGGGCCCCGGCGCCGGTCAGCACCAGGGTGGGGACGAGTGGCCCGGTGAAGAGCGGCAACGAGAAGTCGAGGTCCAGGCTGCCGCTCACCACGGCGATCGCGGGCGCCGGCCCCTGCCCCGCCGCGGCCCGGCGGGCGGCGAACGCCTCGCGGGCCCTGGCGGGGCGGTAGCCCTCCAGGCGCACCGTCTCCGCCCCGGCCAGGACCACATCGGCCAGACCTCGCAGGGTGCCGAAGATCCGCATGTCGCTCGCGCAGGAGATCGGCTGCGAGCGGCCGTCGTGCTGGGCGGCACCGTCGAGCGTCGAAACCATGTTGGCGCGCAGCCAGGGTCCGTCCTGTTCGGGGTAGGCGTAGGCATCGGCCAGGGCGTCCAGACTCCACTCCTCCTCGTGGTCAGCCGGTGTCGGGTCGGTCACAGGGAAGAGGCGTCGCATGTTCTGCAGTCTGGCACGGCGCTTAAGGTTGGGAGTTGTGTCGTCCTCCACAGCCCTGCCGGGGCAGAGCCCCATAGCCGAAACGGCTCCCCTTTCCCTGTGCGCTCTAGAGCCCCGCGTACCCGCCGACCGGCTGGTCGCCGAGATGGTGCCGCCGCCACGCTTCGACTCCGTGCGTTTCGACACCTATGTGCCGGACCCCAAGCAGCCGAGCCAGACGGAGGCGGTCGGGGTCCTGAGCGGCTTCGCGGCCGGGCTCGGCGGCGCGCACGCCAGCGGCTCGGGCAAGCGCAAGTGGTTCAGCAGGAAGCCCGCGGCCCCCTCGGCCCCGCTCGGGGTCTACCTCGACGGTGGCTACGGCGTCGGCAAGACCCATCTGCTGGCCTCCCTGTGGCACGCCACCCCCGCCGCCCCCTCGCTGAAGGCTTTCGGCACCTTCGTGGAGCTGACCAACCTGGTCGGCGCGCTGGGCTTCCAGCAGACCGTGCAGACGCTGAGCGGGCACCGGCTCCTGTGCATCGACGAATTCGAACTGGACGACCCGGGCGACACCGTGCTGGTGTCGTCGCTGCTGAGCAGGCTGGTCGAGGCGGGGGTCGCGCTCGCCGCCACTTCCAACACGCTGCCCGGCAAGCTCGGCGAGGGCCGGTTCGCCGCGGCCGACTTCCTGCGGGAGATCCAGGGCCTGTCCGCCCACTTCCGCCCGCTGCGGATCGACGGCGAGGACTACCGCCACCGAGGGCTGCCCGAGGCCCCCGCGCCGTACTCCGACGAGCAGGTCACCAGGGCGGCGTACGCCACCGAGGGCGCCAGCCTGGACGACTTCCCCTCGCTGCTCGACCATCTCGCCCGGGTCCATCCGAGCCGCTACGGCGCGCTGACGGACGGCCTGCGGGCGGTCTGCCTCACCGACGTCCGGCCGGTCCCCGACCAGTCGACCGCGCTGCGGCTCGTAGTTCTCGCGGACCGGCTGTACGACCGGGAGGTCCCGGTGCTCGCCTCCGGGCTGCCGTTCGACCGGCTGTTCAGTGAAGAGATGCTGAACGGCGGATACCGGAAGAAGTACTTCCGGGCGATCTCCCGGCTGACGGCGCTGGCGCGCGACGCGAAGGGGCTGGTGGCGCAGTAGGTTCGGGAACGTACCGCCCCTCGGACCCTTGGGCCCCGAGGGACTCCGGTACCAACCGCGCACACCGTTCGAAGGGAATCGGCATGGCAACCACGCGTCAGGCTCACACGGTCTGGGACGGCAACCTGATCGAGGGCAAGGGGGTCGTCACCTTCGACTCCTCCGGCATCGGCGAATTCGACGTCTCCTGGCCGTCCCGCGCGGAGAAGGCGAACGGCAAGACCTCCCCCGAGGAGCTCATCGCGGCGGCCCACTCCAGCTGCTTCTCGATGGCGCTGGCCCACGGTCTGGCCTCGGCCGGCACCCCGTCGACCCAGCTGACCACCACCGCCGACGTCACCCTCCAGCCCGGCACCGGGATCACCGGAATCCACCTCACCGTCCAGGGCCAGGTGCCCGGCATCGACGAGGCGGACTTCGTCAAGGCCGCCGAGGACGCCAAGGCGAACTGCCCGGTCAGCCAGGCGCTGACCGGCACGACGATCACGCTCTCCGCCTCGCTGATCTGACCGCAGGGGCCACTCCCGGCCCGGGACGCGACCAGGGCCTCAGTGACCCGCATGGTTCCCGCGCGGCGATACGCGTGCTACACACATGCGGGTCACTTCTCCTGTCCGCCAGCAGGGAGTTGCCTCATGTCATCAGAAACGTCACGCGTGACCGAAGAAACGTCACGGCCGACGGCCACACGTCGTCAGGTCCTGGCCGGCAGCGGCGCGGCCGTCGCCTCCATCGCCTTCGCCGGAGCGTTCTGCGAACTCTTCGCGGGCACCGCCGCCGCCCGGGGACACAGCGGGTACGGCCCGCTGGTGCCCGACCCCGACGGTCTGCTCGACCTTCCGAAGGGCTTCCGCTACCGGGTGCTGTCCCGGGAGGGCGACCAGCTCCGCTCCGGCGAGGGCCAGGTCCCCAGCAACCACGACGGCATGGCCGCCTTCGCCGGCCGTCACGGCCACGTACGGCTCGTCCGCAACCACGAGAACCGCGTCACCGCGAAACGCCCGGTCCCGACCGTCGAGGGTCTCACCTATGACCCGATGGGCAAGGGCGGCTGTACGGCCCTGGAGCTGGACGGCCGCAACAACGTCCTCGGCGAACGGGTCGCCATCGCCGGTACGGCGGTGAACTGCGCGGGTGGCCGTACCCCGTGGAACACCTGGCTGACCTGCGAGGAAACCGAGGACAGAGCCGGTACCAACGGATACACCAAGGACCACGGCTTCATCTTCGAGGTCGACGGCGCCGATCCGCACCGCACCGGGGCCGTGCCGCTCACCGCGATGGGCCGCTTCCAGCACGAGGCCATCGCGATCGACCCGAAGAACGGGATCGTCTACGAGACGGAGGACGCGTTCCAGAAGCCGTTCGGGCTCTTCTACCGCTTCCTGCCGAACAAGCCGCTCGGCGGTACGGGCTCGCTGCGGGCCGGCGGCCAGCTGGAGGCCATGCGGGTGCCGGGCGTCGCCGACCTCTCCATGGTCCAGGAGACCGGCGCGAGCTTCGAGGGCATCGAGTGGGTTCCCGTACCGGATCCGCTGGCGGCCGGGACACCGATCCGGTTCCAGGACTTCGGCCCGAAGGGCATCACGCACGCCCAGAAGCTGGAGGGCTGCTACTGGGGCGGGTCCTCGGTCTACTTCGTCTCCAGCTTCGCGCACAGCGCGGAGGGGTCCGCCGCCGACCACTACGGCCAGGTGTGGCGGTACGAGCCGAAGCGGCGCCGCCTCACGCTCGTCATCGTCTTCGGCCCCGGCACCGACGTACAGCTGCCGGGCGAGTCCCCGGACAACATCTGCCTCGCCGCCGACGGCGGGCTGATGGTGTGCGAGGACGGCGGCGGCGCGCAGCATGTGTTCGGCCTGACGCGACGCGGCGAGGTGTACCCGATGGCGCGGGGCCGGCAGAACATCGGGACGCCGGAGGAGCCCGAGTGGGGAGAGTTCGCCGGGGTCACGTTCGCGCCGGACGGCGGAACGATGTACGTGAACTGCTACACGCCGGGGACGACGTTCGCGGTGACGGGGCCGTGGCGCTGACGCGCTGACGTGCTGGTCCATTGAGATCCCGGAGGGGGCGGGCAGCGGGTGCCCGCCCCCTTCGCGCTGCCCGGGACGGGGTCCGTGTTCTGCCCGGCGGAACGGTCGGCGGACCGGGCGGACGAACAGCCCGGGGCCCGACGGGTATTGACCGGAGAAGCCGCGGCGGGCGGGACCGCCGCGTACTCTCCAGCCAAGGCCGTGGACGGCTACGCCCGCCCGTACACCGGTCCGCACATGTGGGTCTCCGAGCCGCTCCGGGACGGCGTCGGGGCCTGTCTGGAGCTGACCTGTCCGCAGCCGGTCACGCTCAGCCGGATCGACGTGCTCGCCGACGACGACGTCAACGAGGACCTGATCAACCCGCATCAACCTCGGACCCCCTTCGACACGCTGCCCACCCTGCTGCGGGACTGCCGCGTCGAGGCACGCGAGGCGGACGGCAACTGGCGGACCGTCGCCCGTACGACGGACAACCGGCGGCGCCACCAGGTGCACACCCTGGTCGAGCCGGTCACGTCGACGGCGCTCAGGACCGTCGTCGAGGCGACCAACGGGGCACCTTCGGCACACGTCGTCCCCGTCCGCGCCTACGGATGGGAGCGGACCGTGCCGGGCGGGCCGGTCAGGCGGCCCGGCCCGGTCGATCCGCCCGACCGACTCGACGGCCCGGGTGAATCCGGGCGCGACTCCGACGAAGCAAGGCCCCATATAAGACTTTTATTCGGATAAGCCGATATTTTTCGCTGGTGAATCATTCGAACCACTCGACTCATTCAGCCCATTCGAACAATGCTGTGATGAAAGTGACGTCTCTGTCCGTTCTCGGTGTGGTGCTCGGCGGCCTCGCCGGCTGTGGCGGCCCCGACGGCTCCCCGGCCGCCGGGCGTGCGCCCGCGGCGGCCCACGCCCCGTCGCACGCCGCCTCGGCGCCGCCGACCATGGCTCCGGGGCCCGACGGGCGGACGCCGGTCTTCGAACACGGGGCGATGGATGGCGAGAAGGTGGTGGCGCTGACCTTCGACGCCGACATGACCGCCGCCGAGGGAACCCGCGCGGCGGCGGGCGAGCAGTTCGACAATCCCGAACTGATCGACCTGCTGCGCGACTTGGAGGTGCCCGCCACGGTGTTCATGACGGGGCGGTGGGCCGACGAGTATCCGGCGCAGGCCAGGTCCATCGGCGCCGACCCCCTCTTCGAGGTCGCCAACCACTCGTACAGCCACTACGCCTTCAAGTCCCCCTGCTACGGGCTGCCGACCCTGACCAAGAACGGTATGCGCGCCGATGTGGCGCGGGCCTTCGACTCGTTCCGGAAGGCCGGTGTGCGCAATACGGTGCCGTACTTCCGCTTCCCCGGCGGCTGCTACGACAATGCCTCGCTGCGCGCGCTCGCGCCCGAGAAGGTGACGGCGGTGCAGTGGGACGTCGTCAGCGGCGATGCCTTCGCGACGGACGCGGACGCGGTGGCCGAACTGGTGCTGGACGGGGTGCGGCCCGGCTCACTGGTCGTCATGCACTGCACGCGAAGCGCGGCACCGGTCACGGACGAGGCGGTCCGCCGAGTGGTCCCGGAGCTGCGGGAGCGCGGGTACCGCTTCGTGAAGGTCTCCGACCTGATCCGGGCGGCACAGCGCTGAGAGGCCGCCTGGCGGTCGCTCAGCCGGAGCACGCCGTGCGCTGGGCCTCCTGCCATTCGCAGACCGGGCAGAGGGTGATGCCCCTGACCGACTCCGGGTACTCGGTCGGCTTCCGGCAGAGCACGCACTCGGCGTACGGAGGCCTTGCGGCGGCCTCCGTCCCGGTGGGTGCCGGGTTCGCGGTGGGTGCACCGCAGTACGCCTCTTCCCTGCGCTCGTCCATGCGTACGAGCCTACTCAGGCGCGCAGGGACGTCATCTTGCAGACGAGCGTCGCCGCCGCGGCGGCGAGGGCGGCGGCAGCGACGAGCGGCAGGACGGGGAAGTGCACCGTGCCGGTCCGCGAACCGGTGACCAGGCCCGTCACGGCGGTGTTCGCGGGCGAACCGGCGGTCACCAGGGCCAGCAGCGCGCCGAGCACGGTGGCGGCGACGGACCAGCCGCGCCGGTGCAGCAGCGGCCGGGTGCAGAGCGCGCCGACCACCGCCCCCAGCAGCACACAGCAGGCGGCGGCCAGCAGTCCGGCGGCCCCGGCGGGCAGCAGCGGCACCCGGACGGAGTTGTCGGCGCCGGCCGGCTTGCTGATCAGCAGCACGGTCAGGGTGGCGGCCGCACCCAGCACCCCGGCACAGCCGAGCGCGGCGAGCAGCGCCGCCAGATGCGCCCTCGGCGACCCCACCACCGCGGCGGTGACGGTCCGGGCGGCGGGCGGTTCCTGGTTGGCACAGAGCTGTACGAGCCAGGCGGTGACGGGCAGGAGCCCGGCGGCCGCGTAGCCGAGCGAGTCGAGGACGGGCTGTCCCCACTGCACACCGACGGAGACGAAGGCCGCGTACAGGAGCACCGGGGCGAGCCAGCGCTGGGAGCGGACCAGCAGGGCGGTCTGGTAGCGCAGGAGCGCGGTCATGGTGCCTCGTGGGCCGGGAGGCCGCGTGGGTCCGTGGCGGCCCCGTGCGGGCCGGGGTTCTCGGTGCGGACGGGCGCGGCGGCCACCTGCCGGATGTGCCAGGGCGGGTGCGCGGTGAGCAGGGCGCGCAGCAGCGCGTCGGAGTGTGCGGCCGGGACGGTGAGCCGTACGCCCCCGTCGGCCGCGGGCGTGTGCTCCGGGGCGCCCGGCAGTCCGGCGGGGAGCGATGCGCCGGGCGGGCCCGCCGCCTCGATCCGTACCTGCGGGCCGGTCTCCCCGGCCCGTGCCCCGGGGGCGGGGAGCAGGCCGTCGCCCTCGATCCGGAACACGGCGTCGACCGCCCCGGCGAGCCTGCGCGGGTCGTGGTCGACGAAGACGACGGTGGCGCCGGCCGCGACCCGTTCGGTCACGGCCCGGTCCAGTTCGTCGCGGGCCGCCGTGTCGAGCCCGGTCCATGCCTCGTCCAGGATCAGCAGTTCGGGCTCGGCGAGGAGCGCCTGGGCGACGGCGACCTTCTGGCTGGTGCCCTTGGAGAGTTCCGGAAGCGGTGTACGGGCATGGGCGGCGGCGCCGAAGCGGGCGAGCCAGGACCGGGCACGGTCGGCAGCTTCGGAGGTCCGCAGGCCGTGGATACGGCCGAGGTGGACGAGGTACCCGGACGCGGTGAACGGCAGCGCGGCCGGGAAGCGCTCGGGGACGTATGCCGTACGCGCCCCACGGCCGGTGATCCGGCCCTCCGTCGGGGCGTCGATCCCGGCGAGCAGCCGCAGCAGGGTCGACTTGCCGGTGCCGTTGGCCCCCTCGATCCGGACCAGGGCGTGCGTGGGCAGGTCGAGATCGATCCCACGCAGCACCCAGGGGCCGCCGAGTCCGTACCGGCGGCCGACCCCGGTCAGCCTCAGTTGGCGGTCTTCTCGGGCTTGGCCTCGCTGGGCCGCACGATCACGAATCCCTCCCCGTCCAGCCGCAGTTGGACGGCCTCGCCGGATCCGCCGCGGATCATCGAGCCGACGCTCTGCGAACGGTGCAGCGACGTGGTCAGGTTGGCGCTCCAGCCGACCACCGCGTCCGTGTCGACGCAGACCGGCTGCTGCGGCGTGACGGGAATCACGATGGGGTGTCCCTCGCACATCAGGCCGAGCTTGCCGTAGCCGGTGAAGACGCTGTTGAAGAGCCCGCCGCCGGTCATCCCGGCGCCCTTCACGGTCTTGATCTCGTAGGAGATCGTGGGGTCGAAACAGAGCACGTTGCGGCCGTTGATCGTGAGGACGTCGCCGTGCTCCATCTCCACGATGAAACAGTTGGCGGCCTCGTGCGCGAACCATGCCTCGCCCTGGCCGCGGACCGCCATCAGCGGCAGCCCCTCTCCGGTGACGGCGCGCTTCAGCATGCCGCCTATGCCCTGGCCCTTGCGCTCGAACTGCAGATCACCGCGGAAGGCGATCATCGCTCCCTGGCGGGCGTGCATCTCGCCGTTGACGGCGTACTTGATGGATTTGGCGTTCTGCAGGGTCATCCCGGGGGCCGTCGCCTGCTGTGCCAGGTTCTCGCTGGAAAAGAGATCGCTCTTCATGCGGTGCATCCTCACCCGGAGCGGTCCATTCCGCCAAGAAGCCCGGATCGGGCGGCTGGCAGACTGGACCGGGTGAGCAGCAATGACATTCCCGCGTCCTCGTCCACTCCCCATTCGCCCGCGGCGGACAGCCCGTTCAGGTCCGAGCCGACGAGCCGCGACGAGGCGCCGCAGTACGTGCTGCCGTTGGTCGTGCACATCGAGAAGACCGCTCCCCCGGCCCGTACCGACGCGTTGCGCACCGCGGCCCGCGCGGTGCTCGTGATGCTCTCCGACGAGCGCTCGGTGGGCGAGGGCGAGTGGGCGCGGGCGATGCGGGACTGGCAGGACGCCCGGATCCGCAAGGTGGTGCGGCGGGCGCGCGGCGCGGAGTGGCGCAAGGCGTCCGCGCTGCCGGGCATCACGGTCACGGGCGAGGGCGCCGAGGTGCGGGTCTTCCCGCCGGTGCCGCTGGACGGCTGGCCCAAGGAGCTGGCGAAGCTCCAGGTGTCGGGGACGGATCTGGACGACCCGGAGCCGCCTGCCGCGCCCGGTCGCCGGGGCCCGGTGCTGTGGCTCAACCCGGAGCTGGACATGTCGGCGGGCAAGGCCATGGCGCAGGCCGGGCACGGCGCGCAGCTCGCCTGGTGGGAACTGTCGGACACGGAACGCAAGGCGTGGCGCGAGGCGGGCTTCCCGCTCTCGGTCGCCACCGCGGAGGCGGGGCGCTGGCCGGAGCTCACGGCGAGCGGGCTTCCGGTGGTGCAGGACGCCGGGTTCACCGAGATCGCCCCCGGGTCGTGCACCGTGGTCGCCGACCACCCGGCGCTGCGACGCGGCTGAGTGCCTGAGCTCCTGAGCTCCTGAGCTCCTGAGCGGGAACCTCAAATCGACCTCTGAACGTCCCCCTGTTCGGATTCACCACCGCCCTTTGGGGCCATGAGCCCTGCACGGAGCGGAGGAGGGGGACGGCATGAAGCTGGGTATCGGGATCGGCTGGCGGCCGGAGATCGCGGATGCCGTCGAGGCGCTGCCGGGGATCGACTGGGTGGAGGCGGTCGCGGAGAACATCTGCACCGGTCATGTCCCCGATTCGCTGGTGCGGCTCAGGGAGCGCGGTGTCACGGTCGTCCCGCACGGCGTCTCGCTGGGCCTCGGCGGAGCCGACCGCCCCGACCCGGGCCGGCTCGCCGATCTCGCCGCCCGCGCCGAACTGCTCTCCGCGCCCCTGGTGACCGAGCACATCGCGTTCGTACGGGCCGGGGGGCCGCGCACCTCCTCGCCCGGGCTGGAAGCGGGTCATCTGCTGCCCGTCCCGCGCACCCGGGACGCACTGGACGTGCTGTGCGAGAACGTGCGCATGGCGCAGGAGTCGCTGCCGGTGCCGCTGGCCCTGGAGAACATCGCGGCGCTGATCTCCTGGCCCGACGAGGAGCTGACCGAGGGGCAGTTCCTGGCGGAGCTGGTCGAGCGGACCGGGGTCCGGCTGCTGATCGACGTCGCCAATCTGCACACCAACCATGTCAACCGGGGCGAGGACCCGGCCACCGCGCTCGACGAGCTGCCGGTGGAGGCCATCGCGTACGTGCATGTGGCGGGCGGTATCGAGAAGGACGGTGTCTGGCACGACACCCACGCCCACCCGGTCACCGGGCCCGTACTCGACGTCCTGGCCGAGCTCCGTTCCCGGGTCGACCCGCCCGGTGTCCTGCTGGAGCGGGACGACGACTTCCCGCCGGCCGAGGAGCTGGCGGGCGAACTGGACACGATCCGCGCCACCTTGGCCCGGGCGGCGGGGGACACGAAGCGGCCCGTCCCTCGCGTCCGGCCCTCCGCGCGGTCCGGTGCGTCCACGCCCCCCGACACCACGCGCGACCGGCTCGCGGCCGCCCAGACCGGACTGCTCTGCGCGCTCGTCGCCGGTGGCCCCGCGCCGCAGGGCTTCGACCGGCGGCGCCTCGGGGTCCAGAGCCGTGCGCTGGCCGCCAAGCGGGCCGGGGTCGTCGCCAAGGTGGCGCCGGAGCTGCCGGAGATCCTGGGCACCGGCTACCGAGACGCATTTCTCTCGTACGCCGCGACCCGCCCCATGTCCGCCGGCTACCGGCGCGACGCGATGGACTTCGCCGAGAACCTGCTGATCGCGGGCCGGCCCGCCGACGACGCGGCCCGGCGCCGGCTGACCCACTGGTGGCAGGACCGGGCCGGCGCGCGCCCGCCGCGCCGCACCACCCGGCTCGTACGAGCGGCCCGCGCGGCCCTGATCGGAAGGTGACCGGCATGAACACCGTCGCACTGCTCGTGGACCTCGGCGTCGTGGTCTCCTCCGTGCTCCTGGTCGTGGGGCTCTCACGGGCCCGTGGCGGCACCGGCGGCGCCGTCCACGACGTCTACGAAGCCGCCTTCCTCAACGGCGGTCCGGGCAGGGTCGCGGACGCCGCGCTCACTGCGATGCAGGCGGACGGCCGGCTCGCCGTCGGCGGCCCCGGAATCGTCACCGTCCAGCGGGCCGAAGCCCATGACCCGGTGGAGCGCGCGGTGCTCCAGGACCACGCCACGGCTCCCAGCGGCGCGCTGCACACCCTGCGCGAGGCGGTGATGCGGCACCCCGCGGTGCAGGAGGTCGGGGACGGGCTCGCGGCCCGCGGTCTGCTGGCCGCACCCGCCGCGAGCCGGACGTGGCGCCGCCGGGGCCGTGTCCAGGGAATGGTCTGCCTCCTGGCCGTCCCCCTCAGCATCGTGGCGACCGTCCTGGATCCCCTGTCCGCGGACTTCTTCGCCGTTCCCTTCTTCTTCAAGGTGTTCCCGGTCCTGATCGTCGGTATCTTCACCGGCTTCATCTGCGCCGGCGTCGCCCGGGGACGCGTCACCAGGTCGGGGCGCCGGGCCGCCGAGGCGTCCCGCACCGCCCAGGCGTACAACCCGGACCCGGCCCACGCGGTGGCCGCGCACGGGCTGCGGGCGATCCCCGACCCCGTGTTCCAGGAGCAGCTCATCGCGGCGGCCCGGATGCAGCAGCACGGCCGGACGGCAGGGCGGCGTGCCCACGCGGCGGCTGCGACCACGGGCGCCTCCGCCCTGCTCCTCGCGCCGGTGGTGTGGTGCGCCGGTACGAGTCCCGGTCACGGCAGTTGCGGAAGCTCCGGCGACGGGGGCGGCACGGGCGGCGGTGGCGGGTGCAGTTCCGGGTCGAGCTGTGGATCGAGCGGGTCCGGCTGCGGCGGATCGAGCGGCTCCGGCTGCGGTGGCAGCAGCGGTTCCAGTTGTGGCGGCGGATCCAGCTGCGGCGGTTAGGGCCTGTCCGGCAGATCAGGGTCGGACAGGGCGCGGCGCCTGGTGCGTTCCCGGCGCCGCCGCTGCTGCGCACGTCATCGGGTCCGGTCCCTCAAGCCGCGGTGTGCGGTGGTGCGTGTCGATGAGGACGCCGGTGCGGCGCGCTGGACGCGCGCCGCACCCGGAGCCGAACCCGGTGTCGCTGGAACGACGGGCAGCGCGATGCGCCGGTGCCCGCCCTCTGATCTTCCGGGTCGGGGTGGTCGGAGCCCGCTCGCTACGCGAGCCCGGCCACCAGGTCTGCAACCGACTTCCTGCGCCCCGTGTAGAACGGGACCTCTTCGCGGACGTGCATCCGCGCCTCGGAGGCCCGCAGGTGACGCATCAGGTCGACGATGCGGTAGAGCTCGTCGGCCTCGAAGGCGAGGATCCACTCGTAGTCGCCGAGCGAGAAGGAGGCGACGGTGTTGGCCCGGACGTCGGGGTAGCCGCGCGCCATCTTGCCGTGGTCCGCGAGCATGCGACGGCGGTCCTCGTCCGGCAGCAGGTACCAGTCGTAGGAGCGCACGAAGGGGTAGACGCTGATGTAGTTGCGCGGCGTCTCGTCGGCCAGGAAGG
This sequence comes from Streptomyces sp. NPDC102437, assembly GCF_044765565.1. Lineage (NCBI taxonomy): Bacteria > Bacillati > Actinomycetota > Actinomycetes > Kitasatosporales > Streptomycetaceae > Streptomyces > Streptomyces sp. NPDC102437. The sequence goes on from NZ_JBIWKI010000009.1 coordinate 190,508, forward strand.
CGGGGATGTGCGACTTGTTGAACTCGGCGGGGCGGTGCAGCGCCATGTTCGACCAGACCGGCTCCAGCGCCAGGCCCAGCTTGGTGCGCCGGAAGAGGTTGTACGCCTCCTGGAGCTCATCCGCCGTCTCGGCGTGCCACCAGATCATGACGTCGGCGTCGGCACGCAGGCCGGAGACGTCGTAGGTGCCGCGGACGGTGATGTCCTTGGCCGCGAGCTGGTCGAACAGCTCCTGGACCTCGTCGGCGTAGCCGGCCCGGTCCGCGGGCAGGACGTCGCGCAGCTTGAAGACGGACCACAGCGTGTAGCGGATGACCTCGTTGAGGTCCTTGGCCTTCTTACCCGCGTTGGGGCCCTTGCTTGATTTCACAGTCTCAGGCGCACTCATACGGCTATTGTCCCGCCTCGCTCCGTGTGCCCTTCACCAGGGTCGACGTGGCGATGATCTCTTCCGCGGGGCGGCCGGTGATGTCAGCCGCGATTTCGTCCGCGGCGCGGTGGGCGCTCGCGATGCAGGCCGGGATGCCGACGCCGTCGTAGACCGCCCCGCAGACGCGCAGCGCGGGCAGCTTGGCGACCTCGTCGCGGATCCGGGCGACCCGGGAGAGATGGCCCACCGGGTACTGGGGCAGCCCGCCGATCCACCGGGTGACCTCGGTGTCCACGGGCTTCGCGGCCAGTCCGGTCGCCTCGACGAGGTCGCGCAGCGACACGTCGACGATCTCGCCGTCCTCGCGGTGGATGTGGTCCTCCTCGCCGTAGCGGCCGACGGAGGTCCGCAGCACGAAGAGGTCCGGGGCCGCGTCGGCGACCCAGTTCCACTTGTGGGAGGAGAAGGTGGACGCCTTGATGGTGCGGCCGTCGACCGGGGGGACGAGGAAGCCGGAGCGGCCGTCGAGTGCGGTCGTGGCGGCGACGTCGGAGCGGCGGAAGGCCATCGTGACGAGCGCCATCGACGCGTACTCGACACCGGCGAGTTCGGCGGAGGCCGCCGGGCACTCGGCGGCGAGCAGCGTGGAGGCGGACCAGGCGGGGGCGGCGAGCACGATGCCGTCGGCATTGATGACCCGGGTGTCCGTACGGACGTCCCAGCCTTCGGCGGTACGGGTCAGGCCGAGGACGGGGGTCGCGGTGAGGATCTCCCCGCCGCCCGCGCGCACCGCGTCGGCGACCGCTCGGGGCAGGGTGCCGATGCCGCCCTCGATGCCCTGGAACACCGGTCCGGTCTGCTGCCGGGCGGTGGCCCGCTCCTGGATGCGCAGGACGGCGTCGAGCAGCGAGCCGCCCTCCCGCGCCGCCTCGAAGAGCTGCGGTACGGCTGCGCGCATCGAGATCCGGTAGGCGTCGCCCGCGTACACGCCGCCGAGCAGCGGCTCCACGAGCCGGTCGACGACCTCGCGGCCCAGCCGGTCGGCGACGTACGCGCCGACGGCGACGTCGTCACCGACGGGGGTCGGGGTGAGCTCGCGCTCCTGCGCGATGCGGGCGAGGCCCTCGGGGGTGAGCAGTCCGGTCAGCACGGCCGGGTCGCCGGGGACGCCCATCACATGACCCTTGGGCATGGGGCGCAGGGCGTCGCGCGTCCAGACCGAGGCGGTGACCGTGGCGGGCGGCTGGAGGCGGTCGCCGAGCCCGACTTCGCGTGCCAGGCCGACCCCCTCCGGGCGGCGGGCGAGCATCGACTCCGCACCGAGGTCGACCTGGGTGCCGGCGATCTCCCCGGTCATGAGCTTGCCGCCGAGCCGCTCGGTGGCCTCCAGCACGGTGACCCGCAGGCCGGTCCCCAGGAGCCGGTGGGCGGCGGCGAGACCGGCGATGCCACCGCCGATGACGACGACATGTCCGGTGCCCGGGTCCGCGCGGTTTATTGAACGCTGCATGCCCCCACTCTCTCAAACCCTTTCCGAGTCCTGAACGTGACTGCTTCGAAACCGGGATCCGGCAACCCGGGCCCCGGTCCGGCACGTCGAACCGCCACCATCGACGACCCGCCTTGGGGGGCATTCATGCAAAGACACCGGCATCCTGGCCGTTCATCGGTCCGCCGTCCGCGCCTGGTCCTGGCGGCCGGCCTCGTGGCCGGCCTGCTCGCGCTGAGCGGCTGCGGCGGCTCGGACAGTGCGAGCGACGCGAGTTCCGGCGACAGCAAGAGGGCGATCGGTGCTCCGGAGCGGGGCGCCGCCGACGCGGCGGCCGGGCCGGCGGAGCAGGAGACGGGCGGTTCGCCGTCGCAGCAGAAGTCACAGGGTGGGTCGCAGGGGAAGAAGAGCGACGCACTGCCCTCCGGTACCCATGTCATCCGTACCGCCTCGCTCTCGGTGGAGGTGGAGAACGCGCCGAAGGCGGCCGCGCTCGCCCGTTCGGCCGCGGAGAGCGCGGGCGGTCTGGTCGCCGGCGAGGAGACCGAGCGGGTCGACGACACGCATGAGGTGTCACATCTCGTGCTGCGCGTTCCGCAGGGCGAGTACGAAGCGGTGCTGAAGCGGCTCGCGGGCACCGGGAAGCTGCTGTCGCGCACCTCGTCGGCGAAGGACATCACCGACCAGGTGGTCGACGTGGAGAGCCGGATCGCCACCCAGCGGGCGAGTGTGGCGCGGGTACGGAAGCTGATGGACCAGGCGGAGAAGCTCAGCGACGTGGTCACGCTGGAGGGCGAACTGAGCAGCCGTCAGGCGTCCCTGGAGTCGCTGCTGGCCCAGCAGGCTTCGCTGAAGGACCGCACCACGCTCGCCACGATCACCCTCGACCTCTCCGAGCCGGAGACGGTGGCGAAGGACGACGATGACGGGCCCGGCTTCCTGGACGCGCTGAGCGGCGGCTGGCACGCGTTCGTGACGGCGCTGCTGTGGCTGGCGATGGCGGTGGGCGCCGCGGCCCCGTTCCTGGCGGCGCTGGCCGTGCTCCTGCTGGTGTGGCGGCTGCTGCGCCGTCGGCTGGCCGGACGCCGTGCGCGGCGGACCTCCGGGCCGGGCGGGTCCTCGTCCGCTCCCCCGGCGCCGTAGCGTGGTCCCTTCGGACTGGGGACGGACCCCAGGTGTCGAAGGGACCGGGCATGACGGCGGAGCGACTGGTGGTCATCGGCGGTGACGCGGCGGGCATGTCCGCCGCGTCCCAGGCCCGCAGGCTCAAGGGCCCCGACGAGCTGAGCATCGTCGCCTTCGAGCGCGGCCATTTCACCTCGTACTCCGCCTGCGGCATCCCGTACTGGGTCAGCGGCGACGTCAGGGCGCGGGACGACCTCATCGCGCGTACGCCCGAGGAGCACCGCGCCCGCGACATCGACCTGAGGATGCGCACCGAGGTCACGGAGATCGATGTCGCCGGGCAGCGGGTGCGGGCCCTGGACCTCACCACCGGCGAGGCGTACTGGACGGGCTTCGACAAGCTGGTGATCGCGACCGGGGCCCGCCCGGTACGCCCGGCGCTGCCCGGCATGGACGCGCCCGGGGTGCACGGGGTGCAGACCCTGGGCGACGGGCAGGCGCTGCTGGAGTCCCTGGACCGGGCGCCGGGCAGCAGGCGGGCCGTCGTCGTCGGGGCGGGCTACATCGGCGTGGAGATGGCGGAGGCCATGCTCAAGCACGGCTTCGAGGTGACCGTGCTCAACCGCGGCGAGCAGCCGATGGCGACGCTCGACCCCGACATGGGGCGGCTGGTGCACGACGCGATGGACGGCCTGGGCATCACCACGGTCAACCGGGCCGAGGTCACCGCGATCCGCGCCGGTTCGCACGGCCGGGTCCACGCGGTCGTCACCGGCGACGCCTCCTACCCGGCGGACGTGGTGGTGCTCGGGATCGGCGTCGAGCCGGAGACGACGCTGGCGCGCGCCGTCGGCCTCCCGGTGGGCCCGCACGGCGGGCTGCTGACCGATCTGTCGATGCGGGTCGTCGGGCACGACAACATCTGGGCGGGCGGTGACTGCGTGGAGGTCCTGGACCTCGTGGCGGGCCGCACCCGCCACATCGCGCTGGGCACCCACGCCAACAAGCACGGCCAGATCATCGGTTCCAACGTGGGCGGCGGCTACGGGACGTTCCCGGGGGTGGTCGGCACGGCGGTGAGCAAGGTGTGCGATCTGGAGATCGCCCGCACCGGTCTGCGCGAGAAGGACGCCCGCGCAGTGGGTCTGCGGTACGTCACGGCGACGATCGAGTCGACGGGCCGGGCGGGCTACTACCCGGGGGCGCGGCCCATGACGGTGAAGATGATCGCGGAGTACCGCACGGGCCGACTGCTCGGGGTGCAGATCGTGGGCCGGGACGGGGCTGCCAAGCGGGTGGACATCGCGGCGGTGGCGCTCACGGCCGGGATGACGGTGGAGCAGATGACCGCCCTGGACCTGGGCTACGCCCCACCGTTCTCGCCGGTCTGGGACCCCGTCCTGGTGGCGGCCCGCAAGGCGGTGACCGCGGTGCGGCGGGCGGGCACCGCCTGACAGCCTGTCGGGTGGCCTTCGACCGGAGAGCGGACGCGATCCGGTGCGTGCGATTCCAAGGCGCCGGGATGTTCTCGGGTGGGGCCTCCCCTGCTCGTTGAGAGCTTGGGGAAGGAGCCACCAGGACATCCCGGCAACACGGGAAGCGTGCCTGACAGGGCGTGGCCGCCCGGTCAGAGGCCACCCGGCAGGCCCGGGGTGCGCGATGCCCGGCCCCGGCCGCTCAGCGCTCGGTGCTGGTGTGCACGTACTCGACGAGCCGGGTCAGCGCGTCGGGGTCCATCGACGGCATCACGCCGTGACCCAGGTTGAAGACGTGGCCTTCGAGACCGGCGGCCGCGTCCAGGACCTCCTGGGCCTTCTCCTCCACCGTCGCCGTCGGCGCGAACAGCACCGCGGGGTCGAGGTTGCCCTGGAGCGCCTTGCCGGGACCGACCCGGCGGGCGGCCTCGTCCAGCGGGACGCGCCAGTCGACGCCGACGACGTCCGCGCCCGCCTCGCCCATCAGGCCGAGGAGTTCGCCGGTGCCGACGCCGAAATGGATGCGCGGGACGCCGTACGGGGCGACGGCCTCGAAGACCTTCGCCGAGGCCGGCAGCACCGAGCGCCGGTAGTCGGCGGGGGCCAGCGCGCCCACCCAGGAGTCGAAGAGCTGGACGGCCGAGGCGCCCGCCTCGATCTGCACCTTGAGGAAGGCGCCGGTGATCTCGGCAAGCCGGTCAAGGAGGTCCGCCCAGAGCTGCGGGTCGCCGTACATCAGGGCCTTGGTGTGCTCGTGGTTGCGGGACGGGCCGCCCTCCACGAGGTAGCTGGCGAGGGTGAACGGCGCCCCGGCGAAACCGATCAGCGGGGTGGCGCCCAGCTCGGCGGTGAGCAGGCCGATGGCCTCGGTGACGTAGGCGATGTCCTCGGGCGTGAGGTCACGCAGCCGGGCCAGGTCGGCGCGGGTGCGGACCGGGTCGGCGATGACCGGGCCGACACCGGGCTTGATGTCGAGGTCGATCCCGATGGCCTTGAGCGGTACGACGATGTCGCTGAAGTAGATCGCGGCGTCGACCTTGTGGCGGCGGACGGGCTGCATCGTGATCTCCGCGACCAGCTCCGGCATCATGCAGGAGTCGAGCATCGGGATGCCCTCGCGCACCTTCAGGTACTCCGGCAGCGAGCGCCCCGCCTGGCGCATGAACCAGACCGGTGTGTGCGGAACGGGCTCGCGTCGGCACGCCTTCAGGAACGCCGACCCATGGGTGGCGGAGGTCTTCGTCTGCTGGCCCGTGGGGCGGTCGTTGGCACTCACACTGGAATCTTCGCACGAAGCCGTGACGACCTCGCTCACTGCCCGATCGTGGAGAGGTCGTAAGCAGCGGAGCCCGCCCCGGGTGTCTCTCCCTGCGCGAAGCGCCGGTTCCGCCTACTCTTCCCCGCATGGCTCCGGCTCAGGGACAGTTCTCCGATCAAACCGATGGCGCTGACAGCAAGGACAGCGAGGAGGGTGGTTCCGTCCCGCCCGCGTTCCGGTCGGCGGTGGACGCGCTGCATTCCGCGCGCCTTCGCCCCGAGCTGGAGGTGGAGTCGACGAGGCCGCCCAAGCGTCTCGCGCCGTACGCGTATGCCCTGGAGGCGGCGGTCGTCGACGGCGAGGACGATCTCGCCGACGGCCGCCTCGTGCTGCTCCACGACCCCGCCGGGCACGACTCCTGGCAGGGCACCTTTCGCCTGGTGACGCTGGTGCGGGCCGAGCTGGAGCCGGAGATGGCCGCCGATCCGCTGCTGCCGGAGGTGTGCTGGTCCTGGCTGACCGGTGCGCTGGAGGCGCGCGGTCTGTCGTACGGGGAGGCGGGCGGCACGGTGACCCGGGCGGGGTCGCACTACTTCGGCGCGCTGGGCACGCGGCGCCCGGCGACCCAGATCGAGATCCGGGCGTCGTGGACGCCCAGGGAGGGCCGAGGCGGGGTGCCGGACACGGCGGCGCATCTCATGGCATGGGGCGACCTGCTGTGCCAGATCGCCGGCCTGCCGCCGTCGGGCCCCGCCGACGCGGCGGTGGTGACTCTCCCGCAGCGACGCGGTCCGCAGGTTCCCTGACCTCCTGCTCCGAATTCTCTGGCCGGAACTCTACTCTCGCCGGTAACTGTGCGTCATATTTCATGCACGGTTACCGGCGTTCTTTTCGTACAATCGATCGCATGTCCGATTTGCCCGAATTGTTACTCACTAAATCGTGATCTTCCCCTAAAGGAGCAGGGGTCTGCTGCCGAAGAGGTCAATGACCCTTCAAGCACGGTTCGCCCCGGCTTCATCCCCGAGCCGGCCCGTCCCGTCCACGCCCCCAGGAGGCCTGGTGTCCGTTCTCCTAGAGCAGCCCGCAAGCCTGGTCGCCTACCGCCCGAACAAGCCGACGGCCATGGTCGTCGTGGCCGACCCGCGCGTCCGTTCCACCGTCACCCGCCATCTGTGGGCACTCGGAGTTCGTGACGTCATCGAGGCGTCGTCCATCGCGGAGGCTCGTCCCCGCGTCGGCAATCCGCGCGACATCTGCGTAGCCGACGTCCACCTGCCCGACGGTTCCGGGCTGACCCTGTTGTCCGAGACCCGAGCAGCCGGCTGGCCGAACGGCCTCGCCCTCTCCGCCGCCGATGACATCGGCGCCGTGCGCAACGCCCTCGCGGGCGGCGTGAAGGGCTATGTAGTCACCGGCACACGTACCAATATCGGCCACCCCACCCGTCCCGGCGTCGCTCCCATCGGCGCCAATGCCGCCCGTATGCACCGCCGGCCCCCCGGCACCCCGAGCCACCCGGGCGGCTACCGCGAACTGTCCGGCCGCGAGGTCGAGGTCCTCCGGCTGGTCGCCGAGGGCCAGTCGAACAAGGCCATCGGCGTCTCGATGGGCCTGTCCGCCCTTACCGTCAAGAGCCACCTCGCCCGAATCGCCCGCAAGCTCGGAACCGGGGACCGCGCCGGAATGGTCGCCGTCGCCCTGCGAACGGGAATCATCCACTGACACCCGCACCCCGGCAGGTCCGCGCAGCCACGGACCGGCTGGTTTGCATTCATTCGCGCCCGTCGACGGAACGTTCCGTCGACGGGCGCCGTACATACACAGATACCCTTGACACGTGACCGACGCCCAAGAGACCGCAGCAGACACTTCACTGCGAACCACCGGGGGCGCTCCCCCGGACGACGTCGCCCCGGCGCCGACCCCCTTGCTCGAACCTCGCGAGGGCATTCCCCCGGTGGTGGCATCCGACGACGCCCTCGCCCAGGTGATCGCCGCCTTCGCGGCCGGCTCCGGACCGGTGGCCGTCGACGCCGAGCGAGCCTCCGGCTACCGCTACGGCCAGCGCGCCTACCTCGTACAGCTGCGCCGTGACGGCGCGGGCAGCGCCCTGATCGACCCCGTCGGCTGCCCCGACCTGTCGGGGCTCGGCGAGGCCCTGAACGGCAGCGAGTGGATCCTGCACGCCGCCACCCAGGACCTGCCGTGCCTGCGCGAAATAGGAATGACCCCCACCGGGCTCTTCGACACGGAGCTGGCCGGGCGGCTGGCCGGCTTCCCGCGCGTCGGCCTCGGCGCCATGGTCGAGAGCGTGCTCGGCTACTCGCTGGAGAAGGGCCATTCCGCCGTCGACTGGTCCACCCGCCCGCTGCCCGACCCCTGGCTGCGCTACGCGGCGCTCGACGTCGAGCTGCTGATCGATCTGCGCAACTCCCTGGAGGAGGAGCTCGACCGGCAGGGCAAGCTGGAATGGGCCCGTGAGGAGTTCGACTCGATCGCCTCCGCGCCGCCCGCTCCCCCGCGCAAGGACCCCTGGCGCCGCACGTCCGGCATGCACAAGGTCCGCCGTCGTCGCCAGATGGCGGTGGTACGGGAGCTGTGGACGGCACGCGACCAGGTCGCCCGACGCCGTGACATCTCGCCGGGCAAGGTGCTGGGCGACGCCGCGATCGTCGAGGCCGCTCTCGCGCTCCCGCCGAACGTCCAGGCGCTGACCGCGCTGCCCGGGTTCGGCCACCGCATGGGGCGCCGACAGCTGGAGCAGTGGCAGGCGGCCGTCGACCGGGCCAAGGCGCTGCCGGACACCGAACTCCCGCAGCCCGGCCAGACCCTCGCCGGCCCGCCGCCGCCCCGCGCGTGGGCGGACAAGGACCCCGCCGCGGCGGCCCGGCTCTCGGCCGCCCGCGCCGCGGTGTCCGAGCTCGCCGAGCGGCTGCACATGCCGCAGGAGAACCTGATCACTCCGGACACGGTGCGCCGGGTCTGCTGGGAGCCGCCCAAGCACCTGACGCCGGACACGGTCGAGACCGCGCTCGCCGGGTACGGGGCGCGCCGCTGGCAGATCGAGCAGGTGGCGCCGCTGCTGGTCCGCGCACTGGCGTCGGCGGCCTGAGCGGCCGTCACCGAGGGGCGTAATCGCGCCAGGTTGTGCGGGCCGCGGCCACGACGCGTTCCCGATCGCCGGACGGGGCTGGATCCAGCCCCGTCCGGCGATCGGCGTATCGGGCCGGAACGGCTCCCGCACCCGGCCCCGGCGTATGTGACCTTCGCCGCTCCCGCCGCAGGGGGTGGGCAGTCTGGTTACCCGCAAGTAGCATGATGGTGGTGGCGCGCTTCCGGGCGTGCCGCGCAGCAGTGCCATCCCGCACCCTGGAGGAGAGCCACCGTGCCTCGTACCATCCGGGACGTCGTCTTCGTCGACGGCGTCCGCACCCCGTTCGGCAAAGCGGGCCCGAAGGGCATCTACCACGAGACCCGCGCCGACGATCTCGTCGTGAAGGCCATCCGGGAGCTGCTGCGCCGCAACCCGGACCTGGACCCCGCGCGGATCGACGAGGTCGCCATCGCCGCGACCACCCAGATCGGCGACCAGGGCCTCACGCTGGGTCGTACCGCCGGAATCCTGGCCGGGTTGCCGCAGTCCGTGCCCGGTTACTCCATCGACCGCATGTGCGCCGGCGCCCTGACCGCCGTCACCTCGACGGCCGGCTCCATCGCCTTCGGCGCGTACGACGTCGTCGTCGCCGGTGGTGTCGAGCACATGGGCCGTCACCCGATGGGCGAGGGTGTGGACCCGAACCCGCGCTTCGTGTCGGAGAAGCTGGTCGACGAGTCGGCCCTGTTCATGGGCATGACCGCGGAGAACCTGCACGACCGGTACCCGCAGATCACCAAGCTCCGTGCCGACGAGTACGCGGTCCGCTCGCAGGAGAAGGCCGCCAAGGCGTACGCCAACGGCAAGATCCAGCAGGACCTGGTGCCGATCTCGGTGCGCCGCACCAACGCCGAGGCCGGCGAGACCGGCTGGGGTCTGGTCACCGCCGACGAGCCGATGCGCCCGGGTACCACCCTGGAGTCGCTCGCCGGTCTGAAGACCCCGTTCCGTGCCCACGGCCGGGTCACCGCCGGTAACGCCGCCGGTCTCAACGACGGCGCCACCGCCTCCCTGCTCGCCGCCGAGGACGTCGCCCGCGAGCTGGGCCTCCCGGTCAAGATGCGCCTGGTCTCGTACGCCTTCGCGGGCGTCGAGCCGGAGGTCATGGGCTACGGCCCGATCCCGTCGACCGAGAAGGCCCTGGCCAAGGCCGGGCTGACCATCGACGACATCGGTCTGTTCGAGATCAACGAGGCGTTCGCCGTCCAGGTGCTCGCCTTCCTCGACCACTACGGCATCGCCGACGACGACGCGCGCGTCAACCAGTACGGCGGCGCCATCGCCTACGGTCACCCGCTGGCCTCCTCCGGTGTGCGTCTGATGACGCAGCTGGCCCGCCAGTTCGAGGAGCAGCCGGAGGTCCGCTACGGCCTGACGACGATGTGCGTCGGCTTCGGCATGGGCGCCACGGTCATCTGGGAGAACCCGAACTTCAACGGAGGCAACAAGTGAGCTCCACCACTGAGCTTCTGAAGGGTGCGGCCGAGCTGTTCCCCGGCGAGGTCGTCACCCAGGCGCACGTGCGCCACCTGGACCTTCCGGCCGGCGCGGGCCGCTTCGCCCTCATCACGCTGGACAACGGCCTGGACCACACCAAGCCGACCACCTTCGGACCGCAGTCGCTGGCGAACCTGAACGCCGCCGTCGACCAGGTGGAGAAGGAGGCCGCCGAGGGTGCGATCACCGGTATCGGCATCACCGGCAAGCCGTTCATCTTCGCGGTCGGCGCCGACCTCAAGGGCGTCGAGCTGCTGAAGAACCACGACGACGCGCTCGCCATCGGCAAGGGCGGCCACGACGTGTTCCGGCGCCTGTCCGGCCTCGCGGTCCCGACGTTCGCGTACTACAACGGCGCGGCGATGGGCGGCGGTGTCGAGGTCGGTCTGCACTGCACGTACCGCACCGTCTCCAGGGCGCTGCCCGCCTTCTCGCTGCCGGAGGTCTTCCTCGGTCTGGTTCCGGGCTGGGGCGGCTGCGCGCTGCTTCCCAACCTGATCGGTGCCGACCGCGCGGTCTCGGTCATCATCGAGAACTCGCTGAACCAGAACCGTCAGCTCAAGGGCAAGCAGGTCTTCGAGCTCGGGATCGCCGACGCTCTCTTCGAGGGCGCGGACTTCCTGGAGCAGTCGCTGATCTGGACCGCGGACGTGCTGAACGGCACGGTCACGGTGGAGCGTCCCGAGGTCGACCGCGGTGACGCCTGGGACCAGGCCGTCGCGCGGGGCAAGGCGATCGCCGACTCCAAGGTGCACGGCGCCGCCCCGGCCGCGTACCGCGCGCTGGAGATCATCGCGGCGGCGAAGGACGGCGACCTGGGCGCCGGCTTCGACGCCGAGGACCAGGCCCTCGCGGACCTGATCATGGGCGGCGAGCTGCGCTCCGGGATCTACTCCTTCAACCTGGTCCAGAAGCGCGCCAAGCGCCCGGCCGGTGCCCCGGACAAGAACCTGGCCCGCCCGGTCACCAAGGTCGGCGTCGTCGGTGCCGGTCTGATGGCCTCGCAGCTGGCGCTGCTGTTCCTGCGCCGCCTGGAGGTGCCGGTCGTGCTGACCGACATCGACCAGGAGCGGGTCGACAAGGGTGTGGGCTACGTCCACGCCGAGATCGAGAAACTGCTCGGCAAGGGCCGCATCAACCAGGACAAGGCCAACCGCCTCAAGGCCCTGGTCTCCGGTGTGCTGGACAAGGCGGAGGGCTTCTCCGACGCCGACTTCATCATCGAGGCCGTCTTCGAGGAGATCGGCGTCAAGCAGCAGGTGTTCGCGGAGGTCGAGGCGGTCGCCCCGGCGCACGCGATCCTCGCCACCAACACCTCGTCCCTCTCGGTCACCGAGATGGCGTCGAAGCTGAAGCACCCCGAGCGGGTCGTCGGCTTCCACTTCTTCAACCCGGTCGCGATCCTGCCGCTGCTGGAGATCGTCCGCGGCGAGCAGACCGACGACGCCTCGCTGGCGACGGCGTTCGGTGTGGCGCGCAAGCTGAAGAAGACCGCGGTGCTGGTGAAGGACGCCCCGGCGTTCGTCGTCAACCGCATCCTCACCCGCTTCATGGGCGAGATCCAGAACGTCATCGACGAGGGCACCCCGGTCGAGGCCGCCGAGAAGGCCATCGAGCCGCTCGGCCTGCCGATGTCCCCACTGGTGCTCCTGGAGCTGGTCGGCCCGGCCATCGGCCTGCATGTCTCCGAGACCCTGAACCGCGCCTTCCCGGAGCGTTTCACCGTCTCCGAGAACCTCGCGGCCGTCGTCAAGGCCGGCAAGCGCGGCTTCTACGTCTACGATTCCGGCAAGCCGGAGCTGGACCCGGAGGTCGCCGCGCTCCTCAAGCAGGGCGATGTCGTCCTGCTTGAGGAGCAGGTCCGCGACCGGGTCCTGGACGCGGTGGCCCAGGAGATCGGTCTGATGCTGGACGAGGGCGTCGTCGCCGAGGCCCAGGACATCGACCTGTGCCTGATCACCGGCGCGGGCTGGCCCTTCCACCTGGGCGGCATCACGCCGTACCTGGACCGTGAGGGCGTCTCGGAGCGGGTGAACGGCAAGAAGTTCCTCGCGCAGGGCGTGGCGAGCGTTCCGGCGTAACGCCGGGTCGGTATCGACGGAACGGGCCGTACGGGAATCTCCCCGTACGGCCCGTTCCGTGTACACCGGCTTCGCCGGACGGGCGCCCCGGCCCGACGTCCCTGCTCCACCGCCGACAACGGCGGCGGAGCCGGCGGGCAGCCCGCGGACGAAACAGCCCGGCGGCCACGATGTTCCCCTTCTCCGCCCGCGCGTGCGCTTCCGTTCAGCGTTCCAGGACGACCAGCGCGTCGGCCACGGCGCGTTCCTGTACCGGCGCTCCCTGCACGCCCCTGGGCCGGTTGTGGAGCCGCCCGTTCACCACCATCGTGCTGGAACCGCCGCCGTCGAGGTTGAGTGCGTCCACCGCCCCCAGCTCGCGCATCAGCTCCGCCGCCTCCCGCAGTGTGACGCCCGCGCTGTCCGGGCCACGGCCGTCGAAGACGGCGAGGAGCAGCGTGCCGTCCGCCTCGATGCCGACGACCGTACGGGGCTGGCGCTCGGTCGATGTGTCGCCGGTGAACCCGTTGGCCGCGCCATTGATCCAGGTCTCTCCCCCGCGCAGCAGCGCGGGGCCGGCGCCCAGCACGGACGCTCCCGGGGCGAGGACCTCGTGCCCGCTGCTGTCCGTCACGCTGGTCTGCCGGCCCAACGGCAGCCCCTGACGTGCGTGCGTCCGCAGCCAGCCGGCGCCCTCCCCGACGCCGGTGAGGGCGGAGCCGGTCCGGGGGATCTCCCCGCCCGCTGGGCTGCGGAGCTCCGTCACCCGCCCGTCCGCGTCGAGCACCGCCTCCGCGCTGCCGGGTGCGCCGGGTGGGGTACGCGCGCCCCAGTCGGGGGTGAAGGCGACGATCTCGCTGTCGTCCAGGCAGAGTTGGTTGTGCCGGGGCCGCTGCTCCGGCAGCCCCGTACTGGCCAGTCGGTCCCCGCCCGTGCCTCCGCAGCCGACGATTCTTCCCGGCGCCCGGTTCACCCCGTCCAGCTCGCGCACCACTCCGTCCGGCGCGGTCAGCCACATCTCGGAACGTACTTCGTCGATGCGGGGCCGGTCTCCGGGGCCGGGCAGGATCAGCGCGGTGCGTCCGTTCGCGGCCTCGCTGAGCACTCGGCCGTCGATGGCCAGAGCGCCCAGCGGATCTCCTGGGTAGCCGCTGGAGACGGCGGACCCCGCGGTGTCGAAGAAGGAGCCGTTCACCGCGGCCACGGCTCGTTCGCGCCGCGCCGTCCGGCCGACGGTCTCGGTGGTCGCGAGATGGTCGCCGGCGTCCGGCTTCACCGTGACCCGGGCGGACGGCCGGACGGTCACCGTGCTGATGAGGACCTGTGCCCCGTTCGCCAGCCGGCGGGTGATCCGCTCCGCCGCCACCCCGCAGCACCCGTCGGCCGACGGGGACGAGCGCGGCTGGTCGTCGCGCCGGGCGGGACCTCGGCCGGTGCACCCGGCGGCCGTCACCCCCAGGACCAGCAGGACCGCGCACCACTGCACGAGGCGGTCCCGGTGCCGTCTCACGGTGCCGGTGCCCAGCCTCCGAGCACGCCGGGCGTCGCGCCGAGGTCGCCGACATGAACGGTCACCCGGCCGGAGACCAGGCGGCCGCCGCCGGCGTCCAGCACGTAGTCGAACCAGTCGTAACCCAGATGGCCGTTGAACGGGTGGTACGTCACCGCTCCGTCCACCTCGACGCTCGTGACCCCGTGCCGGGCGGGGCCGACCCCGACCAGCCTGACGTCCTCGCCCATCCCGGCGGTGAGGTCGGTCAGCACTCCGCGGTGTCCGGGCACCACCGTCATGCTCCGTCCCTGCGGGGGCAGCGGGGCGACCCGGAAGCCGTGGTTCTTCAGGGAGAACGTGGTGGAGGTGAGACCTTTCCCGCCGTCGGCGATGATGCCCGCCCGCAGGACGGGCACGAGGAAGGCATCGGGTGCGACGTGCCGGTTCACCTGGAGCGTGAACCTGGCGACACGCTCGACGCCGGGGCCCGTCGATGTCGCGTACCGGTCACCCGAGGGCAGCAGGCTCATTCCGGCCATGTTCTCGATGGTGGCGACCTTGTCGAACGAATCGGCCATGAGATAGCCGTAGTAGCGGGTGCCGTCGCCCTGCGGGGTGAGGATCCATTCGAAGTCGATCCGGCTGCCGGGCCCGACCGGCAGCCGGGGGTCGGCGGAGGACCGCAGCTCCATGTGCGCCACGATCGAGGGGTTGTCCTGCTGGACGCTGCGCATTCCGGTGAGGGTGAAGGTGCTCATGATCGTCCGACTCTCAGTTCGAGCCCAGCGTGCGTGACCTGGTCAGTTCGGCGTGTGTCTCCTCGTCGAGCCAGCTCACCCACTCCGGAGGAAAGTCCGCGCGGTCGAGGTTGACGGCCCAGTGCGGTGGCACGATCCGCTGCTCCACCAGCGCGTAGGCGACATAGCGCGCGCACGCGATGGCTCCCTCCGGCGTCATGTGGCCGGGGTCGTGGAACCCCTCCGCATAGTTCGGGTGTTCCCCCGGCTCCAGGTGGATGAAGAAGGGGCGCACGCCTTCCGGGCCCAGCCCCTCCCACCAGCCGTGGGTCTGGTCGTAGAGGTTGACGTAGGGAACGCTGCACTCCGCCGCGAGGTCGCGCATCGCCATCACGTACTCCGTGATGCTCCTCGGCAGGTTGCCGTGCACATCGTGGGTGTCCCGCTCCGGCGGGCTGATCAGCACCGGATGGGCGTTGCGTTCGCGCGCGCCGTCGACGAACTTCCGCAGGTGGTGCGGGAAGTCACCGTACGCCTCCGTACGGAGCCACTCCTCCGGCTTGGCGTCGTTGATGCCGAACGAGGTGAACAGGTAGTCCCCGGGGCGGATGTTCTGGAGAATCCAGTCGAGCCTGCCCCGCTCGCTGAACGTGCGGGCGCTCGCTCCGGCCCGTGCGCAGTTGACGACCTCCACCTCCTGCGAGCTGAGGAAGAAGTGGAGCACCTGGCCCCAGCCCGTCATCGGCGCCTTGCTCGCTTCCCGCGTCACCGCGGCGGAGTCGCCCGCGAGGAAGATCCGGCGGGGCCTGCCCTGCTCGGGATTCCAGTCAGACAGCACGGTCCCACCCGTTCTCGTTCGTTCCCCGGCCGACCATGTCCAGAGCCGCGGCACCGACGTCCGGTACACCGTGCATGTCGTCGTCCCGGTGCGCGCGGGTGACGGGCAGGGCGGCGACTGGGCCAGAGGGTCCGAGATCGGCGGCGCTCGCCGTCCCCAGGGCGTCGATCGCCTCGTACACCCGCTCGCAGTTGCCCTCGCCACGGTGCGCGAAGAAGTGTTCCGCGCGCTCGCGGTACGGGCTCTCGACGGTGAAGCCCCTGGCCATCGAGGCGATGATCTCGTCCACGGCCTGGTCGACCGTGCGGCAGACCGGGCCGAAGCCGTGCTCCGTCAGGTTGAAGTAGCCCCGCTTGTAGTGCCGTCCGTAGAAGTCCTCCTCGTCGAAGGGCACATGGACGAGCGGAATCCCCATGTAGGCCACGTCGAAGAAGACGGAGGAGTAGTCCGTGACCATGAGGGAGCACTCCTTCATGGCTTCCTGGACGTTGCGCGTACCGGGGTCGGCGACCTCGATCGCGGGCGAGTCGATCCGGAAGTTGTGCAGGTAGGGCCGGATCTCGTAGTGCGGGAAGAACTCCAGGTCGACGCCGAAGTGCTCCAGGGCCGCGGCGAGCCGCCGGTCGGAGAGCAGCGAGCGGTAGAACCGGAAGTACTCGGACTGGGTGAAGGCGGTCTTGGCCGGGCCCGCGGACTTCTTGTAGGAGGCCGTGACGATCCACTGCCGCCAGGTCGGCATGAGCAGGATGCGCGGACGCTCCCCCGGCTCCCGCCGCAGCGCGTCGAACCTGGGCAGGCCCGCCAGCACGGCGCGGTCGCCGAAGCCGGCCTCCTTGGCCAGGTAGGCGCGCTCCTGACGGCCGGTGGTCACGATCATGTCGTAACTGGTGATCCGCTGGTCCACACCGGAGGTCACGTCGTTGTAGATGATCCCGTGCTGGAGGAAGACCCGCTGGTACTTCAGCAGCTCACCGAAGCGGTGCAGGAAGAGCACCTTCCGGTAGCCCTCGGGCAGCAGGTACGACTCGGAGTCGTACGACCCGATCAGCTTGGTCGCGTGCAGCAGATACATCCGGTGTTTGAACGAACCGAGCTTGATCACCCGGCCGTAGGGGGCGACCTTCTTGTAGTCGGGGGAGTTCCCGTCGATGACGTAGTACGCCTTGCGGCGCTTGCGGTGGGTCCGCATCCACTTGAAGAAGTGGTACGAGTTGTCCTGGGCCGTGTCCGACCGCTCGCCTATGAGCCAGATCTCACGGGAGTTGAGGAACGGGTACATGAGCCAGTAGGCGAGTCGCATGCGCCAGCCCGGGTTGCGGGTCTTGAGGATGCGTATCTCGCGGGCCGTCCGCCACAGGGCGTGCTTCGCCCGCGCGACGGGCTTCCGGTCGATCAGCCGCAGGTGCAACGCGTCCTGGCCACCGATGGTCAGCATGTAGGGGTGGCCGGCGATCCGGCCGGGGCCCTTGAGCCGGTGCAGCGGAAGGCGCGCCTTCATGACGACATTGCGCTGCCGCGAGCGGTCCACGCGGTGCACCCGGAGCCGGAAGTCACCGACCCCGAATCCGCCGCGCGTCAGGTCCTTGACCGGGACCTCCGCGTACCAGCCGGCGTACAGGTCGCGGCCGTTGCGGGTGTTCCACAGGTCGCGGCGGGCGACCTGGCGCAGCGGTACGACGACCTTGGCCTGCGCGGTCTGGTAGACGAACTCCAGTTCGTTCTCCATGGCGCCGCTGATGTCCATGCCGGGGAAGGCCAGACAGCCCTCCACGACCAGCACGTCGCCCCGGGTACGGACCGACTCGACGACGACGTTGGGGTCGTTGACGCGGGCGGTCCGGGTGTTCTGAGTGCCGCCCGGGAAGGTCCGGTGGAAGCCGTCGTCGTCGATCTCCAGCGCCAGCGGGGCGTTCTCCAGCGCCGGTTCCGGGTTGCAGAAGAGCTCGAAGTTCCCGCTCTTCGCCGCGTAGTGGTCGAGCTGCTGGGCGGGGTTCGTGGCGTATTCGAGGATGACCTCGTCGGGTATCTGCGCGTAGTGGCGGCGGATGCCCGGGAACATCTCCTCCAGCTGCGTACGGCCCATGACGTTACGGGCGTTGCACAGGAAGCCCTTGTAGGTGCGGGTCACATAGCGCTGGAACATGTGCCGGACGTCGGCCCGCTCGGCGGCGGTGTAGTCCAGCAGGAAGTGGTTGAGCCGCAGATGGTCCCGGTAGTTCGCCGGCTTGCTCCACAGCGAGTCCATGATGGAGGACCCGTCGGGGCGCCCGCGGTAGTAGTACACCGGGCGGTCGACCAGGCTGATGGTGTTGGCACGCAGCATGCTCGGCAGGGTCACCCAGGAGTCCTCGAAGTGGACCCCTTCGCCGAAGCGCACCCCGAGCCGGCGCAGCAGTTGGGTGCTGAACAGCTTGTTGCACGCGGATCCGCTGAAGATCAGGTCGGGTACGGAGGCGAAGTCGTCTATGACGCGGTCGCCCTTGCCGAAGTACTGCTTCCACGGGCCGTAGGGCCGGTCGGGGAAGTTCACCAGGTCGCCCACGACCAGCTCGGAGCCGTCCCGCCAGGCCGCCTGGAGCATGTGCGACAGGGCCCGCTCGCCGAGGATGTCGTCGGAGTCGAGGAAGGTGACGTACGGCGCGGTGACCCGGTCCAGGCCGTTGTTCCGGGCGTTTCCGAGTCCGCCGTTGGTCTGGTGGACGACCGTGACGTTGGCGTAGTACTGCGCGAAGTTGTCGAGGATCCGGGGCGTCTCGTCGGTGGCGCCGTCGTCCACCAGGATGACCTGGGTGGCGGCGAAGCCCTCCTGGGCCGCGATCGAGCCGAGGCAGTCGTCCAGGTACTTGGCCACGTTGTAGCAGGGCACGACGACTGCCATCTCGAAGGGATGGTCCAGGCGGGAGATCGGCGGGTGGATCCGGCCGCGCCACCACATCCACGGCGCGTCGGGGTCGTTCTGCGCGGACTCGAAGGACTTGCGGCCCGCCGTGGCGGCCCGCAGCGCGAGGTTGCCGCTGATCGTGCGGTAGCCCTCCAGCTCCTCCCCGTTCGCCAGGAAGGTCAGCCCGGAAAGGTCCACGTCGCGCACGTTGAGCGGGGAGCGGGACCGGGCCCGGTTCCACTCGACGACGACCGACACGTTCCAGACCGTGCTCTCGGAGAAACCGTCGCCGAGGACAGCGGGCAGGTCGACGGTGCCGCCGAAGCCGACGAACCGTTCGTCGATGTCGACGCCGTCGACCGGGACGGTGACGTCCTTCTTCGTGTGGCGGTTGCGTACGGCCAGGGTCAGCTTGAGGTCGTGTCCGGTCTCGATCCGCCCGAAGCGGTTGACCAGCCTGCCCTCGAACCGGAGCTCCCCGTCGTCCACGGACCACTCGTCGAGCTGGGCGAAGAGCGGCTCCTGGGCGAGCTTGGCCGCCGAGAGGCCGAGCTCCGTCACATCGAGCATGCGCCGGGCGTCCGGCAGGTGCAGATGATCGCCCGACCAGTACACCCGGCCGTCCTCCTCCACGAGGAAGGACGACAGCACGCTCTTGCGCTGCACGTAGTCGAGCGTGGTGAGCGCGGCCTCGATCTCCTGGTACATGACGAGGTAGGCCCTGACCCGGTCGACCGGATCGCACAGCTCGAACGCCTCGTCGCTGATGGAGAAGAGGTAGTTGCTCGCGATCTCGGCGAACCCCTGCTGGAACTCCGGGTCGCCCTCCGCGAGCGCCCGCATGTACAGGCGCAGGTCGTGGGCGAGGAACTTGGAGTCCTTGCGGACCTTGAGCTGCCACAGACCGCGGTCGAGGAGGAACGCGTCGGTGGCGCGGTGCACCGCGACCCGGTCGCTGATGGAGCGCAGCTCGCCCGTGCGGCCGGTGATCGATCCGCCCTCGGGTTCCCACATCCACCGGTAGACGGGGTCGGTGATGACGGTGATCCCGTCGGCGAGGCAGCCCGCCACGGTGGAGAAGTACGTGTCCTCGTAGAAGACGCCCTCGGGGAACCAGACCCCGCCCGAGCGCAGGAAGTCCACCCGGTACAGCTTCGCCGCCGCGATCGGGTCGGCCAGCATCAGCGGGAACTCCACCAGGCCTGGCACGGTGCGCGCCAGCGCGTACACCTCGGGGGCCCAGCCCTCGCTCTCGCCGGTGGCCCGGTTGACCCGGACGGCCTTTCCCGCGGTGATGTCGCTCCCGCTCTCCAGCGCACCGGCCAGCAGCAGCTCGCAGGCGCGGGGCGGCAGCTCGTCGTCGGCGTCGAGGAACATCACGTACCGGCCTGCGGCCTGCGCGATGCCCAGGTTGCGGGGCGCGCCGACGCCGCCGCTGTTGGTGGGCCGGCGCAGCACGCGGACGCGGCCGTTGGTTCCGGCGAAGTTCTTGACCACGTCGAGGGTGTTGTCCGTGGAGGCGTCGTCGACGACGACGACCTCGACCAGCTCGTACGTCTGGTTGACGGCGGACTGGAGCGCCTTGCCGATCGTCGTGGCCGCGTTGTACGCGGGGATGACCACCGTGACCCAGACGTCGGGTGTGTCCTGCTCGTGGTTCATCCGACGCCCTCTCGATCGCCCGGGTACCCGTGGTTCGGTGGCATGGCACCGGGGGCGCCGTACACCGGCCGGCCCTGCGCCTGCTGGTCGTACCCCTGCGTCCGGACCTGCTGGTACGCCTGTGTCATCTGCTGGTACGCCGGCGTCGGCTGCTGGTCCGGGGACGGCCGGCCCGGTGCCCCGTACGACGTGTAGGGCTCGGGGTACGGCTGGAATCCGGGGTCCTCGTAGGCGGGCGGCGCCTGGAACTCCGGGGCGGAGAGCGGGTCGCCCTGCACACCGCGGCGGTGCCGGCCCCGGTGGAGGTGGGGGGCGATGGAGCCCGCGCCGGACGGCGGCTCGGCCAGCTCGGCCATCACATGGGTGAAGTCGCGGGTGGAGAGCCAGAACTTGTACATGATGATCAGCTCGAAGATCCCCAGCAGGACCGCGGAGATCACCGTGGTCAGGAGGATCTGGCCGATCAGCGGTCCCACGATGAAGACGAACATCTGGAACTCGATGCCGCTGATGAGGTGCGGCCTGATCCGGCTGCGCAACAGCGCCTGCCGCACCCGCAGGTACCAGGGGAAGCGGTGACGGAACTGGGCGTGCAGGTCCACGACGTGTCCGGCGCCGCCCGCCTGTTCCTTGAGCAGCTCCGCCTCGGCCTCGGGATTCTCCCGCAGCAGGTCCTCCATGAACCGGATCTGCTGCGCCTCGGGCTCCGCCGGGCCCTCGGCGGCGGCCGCGCGTTCGGCCTCCTGGCGTTCCCGGGTGACCTTCTCGATCTTCGTCCGCATCGACATGCGCATCTTGTAGATCTGGAGCGCGTCGACGTACCGGAGCATGTCGAGGAAGACGACCATCAGCGCGGCGAGCAGAAACCTTTCATCACCGTTGCGCAGGTACTGCCCGCCCATCAGGGCGAGGGCGCAGAAGAGCACTCTGATGCGGTCGAAGACGTAGTCGAGCCAGCCGCCGAAGACGGTGCCGTTGCCCTTGAGCCTCGCGAGCTTTCCGTCGATGCAGTCGAGGATGAAGCTCAGGTGGTAGAGCGCAGCCCCGATGATCAGGGACTGCATGTCGCCCTTGAGGAAGAACCCGGCGGAACCGAGTCCGACGAACAGCGCCGCCCACGTCACACGGTTCGGCGTGATGAAGTTGAACCGCGCCATCACGATGAGCATCCGTGTGGCCACGGGATCGACCAGGATCACCGTCCACCAGGCGTCACGCTTCTTGCAGGTGAGCTTCTGGACGGCACGCAAGGACAGCTTGGCCATAACCCCTCAGTCACGAGAACGAAAGCGGCAGGCCCCCGTCGATCCATACACGGTCAGGGGACATCCGAATGTTCACGAGACTCCCCCGAATCCTTCACATGAAAGATTCGCAGATTTTATCAAGAACTTAACAGGTTTCAGCCAACCGGGTGGCAAAAAAGATCACCAGAGCCACCGAACCGTCACACTGCGTGCCAGACATCGAAGTCAAATCCGTCAGAAGGTGACTCTCGGTGAGAGATCCTCAGTCGCGATCCAGCCACGAGGGTCGCCAAGGTAACAACCCCCGCGCGATCCCGGACAACTGCGGGCATCACGGCGGAATCCGCAGGAAGTGCGTTCCACCACACGCCCGCGTCCGCCCGGCCCTCGGCGTGCACCCCGACCGCGGCGGCGCCTCCGGGTCCGGACCGGACCAGCAGGGAGTACGACCAGCCGTCCGCCTCGACGCCCCGGACACCGGTGACCGGTCCCGCACCGTCGTCGCCGCCGCCGAGCGGCAACGGTCCCGTCGCGCCCGGCCACCAGACACAGGGCTCGTTGGTCCTCGCGTCACGGAAGAGAACCGTCCCCGGCTCGGGCCCGGCCGCCAGGGATCCGGGACGGGGCGAGAACGGCACCGCCCGGTCCTCGGTCCACGCGCCGTCGGGCCCGGAGCGGTACCAGCGCAGCACGGCGGCCGAGTCCCTGGCCCGCGCGAAGAGTTCGACCCCTCCACCGGCCGTGGTCACGGTGA
This sequence comes from Streptomyces sp. NPDC102437, assembly GCF_044765565.1. Taxonomy (NCBI): domain Bacteria; kingdom Bacillati; phylum Actinomycetota; class Actinomycetes; order Kitasatosporales; family Streptomycetaceae; genus Streptomyces; species Streptomyces sp. NPDC102437. Next base: position 212,550 of record NZ_JBIWKI010000009.1, read on the forward strand.
CGAGCTCGTCGGCGACGCGGACGCCGCTCAGATGCTGCCAGGGGGTCCAGACGCCGTCGGCCCCCTGATGCCGGTAGCTCACGCTGTGCCCGAAGTTGCGTACGAAGACGAAGAGGCCGCCCGCGCCGTCGAACGCGGCCGTCGGGAAGCCGACCTCCCGGCTGCGGTGCTGGTGGCCGGAGTTCGGGCTGCCCAGGGAGTGCCACGGGGTGAGCGGGTGCCCGGTGCGGTACTGGGTGGCCCGCACCACCGCGACGTCCTCGCCGCCGCCCTTGAGCGGGGTCCGGCGCAGCGCGAAGAGGTGCGGGAAGCCGTGCGCGTCCCGCACCACCCGGAGGCCGGGCATCAGCCGCGGGCCGGGAAGGAGCTCCGGCCCCTGCCAGGCCGCACCCCCCGGCTCGCGCTGCGTCCATCGCACGACGCCCGCCGCCGAGGGCAGAAAGGCGGAGAGCCTGCCGTCGAATCCCTCGGTCAGCCAGTTCGCCGGGTGCGGGTAGCGCGGCTGCGGAGCGGTACCGGGCTGCCCGTCCGCACCGGCGCGGTGACAGTCGACGAAGACCGGGACGCCCGATTCCAGCTGGTGTTCGCGGGCCGCGGCCAGCGCGGCGAGCGCCGAGTCGGCGTTCCCGGGCGGCTCGTCGTGGACGGGGACGTCGCGTTCCTTGTCGTACGACACGTGCACCGGATCGGGGTCCGCCAGGCGCACCCGCTGCGGGCGCAGTGCGCGCAGCTCCCGCAGCAGCGCGTCGCCGTCCTGCGTACCGACGGTGCGGGGGGCGCCCACGACCTTGCAGCCGCGCCGTTCGGCGTCCGCGAGCGCGCGGTCCAGTGCCGCCCGGCCGTCCTTGCCGTCCTCCTCGACGCAGAGCACGCCGATCTCCGCGCCGGCTCCCTCCGCCTCGACGAGCGCCACCGCCTCGCGATGGCGTGCGGCGACGATCGTCACCCGCTCGGCCGGGCCCGTGGCGCTCATACCCGGCTCCAGTCTCCGAGGGTCAGCCCCTGGCCGTCCTCCTGGCGTGCGACGGCCAGTGAGCCGTCGGTGCCGAGAGCCGCGACGACCGCCCTTCCGTAGCCGTCGGCCGCCAGGGCCGGATCTCCGGTACAGCTCATTCCGGTGCCGGTCCACCAGAAGCCGGACTGCTCGCCCTCGGTCGCACAGACCCCGAGGTTGACCGTCCCGTCGGCCCCGCGGACCGCGAGCACCGTGCAGTCGAAGCCGTCCACCGTCGTCCGGACTGCGGCGATGCGGCCGTCCCCGGGGTTGCCCCCCAGCGGTACGGGCCAACTGCCCGCCCGGACCGCGACCACGCCGCCGCCCCGCGCGTCGGTCAGGTAGTACGTCAGCCGGCCCGGGGCGGTCTCCAGAGCGGTCACCGATCCGGGCAGCGGCGGCACGGCCGCGTCGTGGCCGCGTACGAAGGCGCCGCCCGGCTCCGGCTGCCGGAGCTGTAGGGCCGCGGTACGGGTGGGGACGAGGACCTCCACCAGGCCGGACGAGGTCGCCGCGGGCGCCAGGCCGTCGGTGGCGCCGGACACCTGGAGCTGGGTCCAGGCCTCCCAGCGGCCGCGCTTGTCCTCGCGGCGCAGGGCGACGCCGCCCGGTCCGGTCGGGACACAGACGTGCAGCGCGCCGTCGCTGGTGACCGCGGCGGCCGGGACGCCCGTCTCGACCGCCTTGTCGATCTCCTTGAACGGATTGCCCAGCGAGCGCCACTGCGTCATCGGACGGGCCGTCTGGTACTGCGTGGCGTACATGATGTCCACGTTCGTCCAGCCGTCGGCCCGGGGCCGGACCCGGCGCCCCAGCAGATGGGCGTAACGATTCTGCCCCTGCACCACGGTGAGCCGTTCGATGTCCTTCGCGGGCAGGACGTCCGGCCCCGTCCACCGCCGGCCGCCGGGGGCGGACTCGGTCCAGCGCAGCACGGCGCCCTCGACGTGGACGTACGCGGTCAGCCTGCCGTCGTGTCCGGTCAGCAGCCAGGGGCCGCCGAGGGCCCGGTCGAGCTGTGCGGGAGCCTCCGCCACCGGCTCCTTCCGCTGCTTCGTCGCTTCACGTGGGGAGGCGCTGCGCATCGCTGTTCGTCACCCTCCCTGGGAGCAGGCCCGTGCAGGTCACGGGTGCTGGATCGAGACATCATAAACAAGCCATGGCATGCTCAGGTCGAGCTGGTGGCGGGGGCGGTCCGACGCGCACCGGGGTGCCTCAGGCACCAGCCCTCCCATGCGGAGGCGACCATCTCGCGGGCGTCGTGCCGGGCGGACCAGCCCAGTTCGGTACGGATCCGGTCGGCCGAGGCGACGACCCTGGCCGGGTCGCCCGCCCTGCGCGGCGCCGAGACCGGGGCCGCCTCGGCCCCGTACCCCGTCACGTCACCGATCAGTTCGATCATCTCGCGCACCGAGACGCCCTCGCCGCGGCCGATGTTGACGGTCAGGTCGGCACCCGGCTCCCGGTCGAGGAGGGCCCGCGCCGCGGCGAGGTGGGCCGAGGCGATGTCGTCGACGTGGATGAAGTCGCGTACGCAGCTGCCGTCCGCGGTGTCGTAGTCGTCGCCGAAGACCACCGGGGCCTCGCCGCGCGTCAGCTTCTCGAAGACCATGGGCACCAGGTTGTGTACGCCCGTGTCGGCGAGGGAGGGGGTGGCCGCGCCGGCCACGTTGAAGTACCGCATCGACGCGGTGGCGATGCCGTGCGCCTTGCCGGCCGCGCGCACCAGCCACTCGCCCGCCAGCTTGGTCTCGCCGTAGGGGTTGATCGGGGCGCACGGGGTCGTCTCCGTGACGAGCCGCACATCGGGCATGCCGTAGACGGCCGCCGACGACGAGAAGAGGAACGCCCGCACCTCGCTGTCGGCCGCGGCCTCCAGCAGGGTCTGCAGTCCCTGCACGTTCTCCCGGTAGTAGAACAGCGGGCGCTCGACGGACTCCGCCACCTGCTTCTTCGCAGCGAGATGCACCACCCCGCGCACCCGCAGCTCCGCCAGGGTGCTCCGAAGCAGGTCCGCGTCGAGCGTCGAGCCCTGAATGAAAGGGACATCGGCGGGCAGACGCGAGCGGTCGCCCGTCGAGAGGTCGTCGTACACGGCGACCCGCTCACCGGCCTCGCTCATGGCACGGACGACATGCGCCCCGATGAAACCGGCCCCACCCGTGATCAACCAAGTCATGAACGAATAGTAGTTCGGGCTGCTCAGATCATGATTCCAGGGCCTAAAACACCCATTCGACCGATCCTCTGTTCTATAGTGCACGCTCAGTCATGCACGCACGGACCGGCCACACCCCCCACCCGAGTCCCACGCACTCCACAGCCCACCCCGGGCCACGAGATTTGAGGACTCGACCACGATGAGCCACGACGCCATGTCCCAGTCCCCGGGCACGCGCGAAGGCCGTTCGGCGTCACATGGCGGCGGACGCAAGCGCGGGGAAGGCCCTCGCAAGCGCCGCCGCGGCCTCAAGATCACCCTCGGCGTCCTGCTCGTCCTGGTGCTCGCGGGCGGCGGCACCGCCTACTGGCTCTACAGCCGCCTCGACGGAAACATCCAGGGCGTGGACATCGACAAGGCGCTCGGTGAGGACCGCCCCGAGAAGCTGCCGACCAGCGGCCAGAACCTGCTGGTGCTGGGCTCAGACTCACGGGCCGGTGCCGAGAACAAGGAGCTGGGCGGCGGCGGTGACGTCAGCGGCGCCCGCTCCGACACCGCGATGGTGGTGCACATCCCCGAGGGCCGCTCCAAGGCGGTCGCCGTGTCCATACCCCGCGACACCCTGGTGACCCGGCCCGAGTGCACCAAGGCGGACGGCTCGACGGTGCCGTCGGCGAACCGTGTGATGTTCAACTCCGTCTACTCGCAGGTCGGCCCGGCCTGCGTGGTCAAGACCGTCGAGAAGATGTCCGAGGTCCGGATCGACCACTACCTGGAGATCAACTTCGCCGGGTTCAAGGATCTGGTGGACGCCATCGGGGGCGTCACGATCGATGTCCCGCAGGACATCCACGACAAGTCGTCCGGCCTCGACCTCACCAAGGGCACGCACAAGCTCGACGGCACAGAGTCCCTCGCCTACGTCCGTACCCGCCACGGCATCGGGGACGGCAGCGACCTCGGCCGGATCGGGCTCCAGCAGCAGTTCCTGCTCGCCCTGCTGAGCGAGGTCAAGTCGCAGGACTTGCTGGGCAGTCCGACCAAGTCCTACAAGATCGCCAGCTCGGCCACCAAGTCGCTGACCACCGACGAGGAGCTCGCCTCGCTCAAGTCCCTCGCGCAGTTCGGCCGGTCGATGAACGGCGTGGACCCGGGCACCATGGAAACGATCATGCTTCCGGTGGCGTACGACAAGCAGGACCGCAACCGCGTGGTGGCGGCCCAGCCGCAGGCCGACGACCTCTGGAAGGCCATCCGCGAGGACGCCACGATCCCGGAGTCCGCGAAGAAGTCCCCCGCCACCGGCGGCTGACGGCGAGTCCGGCCGGTGCCTGACACTCCGTCGCGCACCGGCCTTCTGCCGCGGCCTCGCGCTACGGCCGGCCCACGGGCTCGTTGATCCGGCTGTGTGCACGCCCGTAGGCGAAGTAGATGACCACACCGATGACCATCCAGACGCCGAACCGCAGCCAGGTCTCCGCGGGCAGATTGAGCATCAGCCACACCGAGGCGGCCACCGACAGGATGGGGATCAGCGGCACCCACGGCGTGCGGAAGGCCCGGTGGAGATCGGGGCGGGTTCGGCGCAGCACCAGCACGCCCAGGGCCACGACGACGAACGCGAAGAGCGTGCCGATGTTCACCAGCGTCGCCAGCTCGTTGATGCTGGTGAATCCGGCGACGATCGCGATGATCACGCCGAGCAGGATGGTCGGGCGGTACGGGGTGCCGAACTTCGGGTGGGTCTTGGAGAAGAACCTCGGGAGCAGCCCGTCACGGCTCATCGCGAAGAAGACCCGGGTCTGTCCCAGCAGCAGGATCAGGCAGACCGTGGTGAGCCCGATCGCGGCACCGAAGCTGATGAGCCCGGCGTAGACGGGACGGCCGACGGCCTTGAAAGCGTCGGCCAGCGGGGCCTCCACCGACAGTTCGGTGTAGTGCTCCATGCCCGTGACCACCAGCGATACGGCGACGTAGAGCACGGTACAGATGAAGAGCGAGGCGAGGATGCCACGTGGCATGTCACGTTGCGGCTGCTTGGTCTCCTCGGCGGCGGTGGCCACCACGTCGAAGCCGATGAAGGCGAAGAAGACGACGGAGGCGGCGGTGAAGATGCCCATGACGCCGAAGTTGGTGGGCGCGAAACCGAAGATCAGCTGGACCAGCGGCGCGGTCAGCCCGGAGCCCGGGGGCTGCGGCTGTGCCTCGGGGATGAACGGCGAGTAGTTGGCGGCCTTCACGAAGAACAGCCCCGCGATGATCACGATCAGGACCACCGCGACCTTGATGGCGACGACGACGGTGGTGATCCGGGCGGACAGCTTCATGCCGAGCACCAGCACCACGGTCAGGACGAGCACCAGGGCGAAGGCCAGGATGTCGAAGCCGAATCCTTTTGCCACATCGGGTCCGGAGAGCACGGTGGGCATGTGCCAGCCGAAATTGTCCATCAGTGAGCGGACGTAGCCGGACCAGCCGACCGCCACCACCGCCGTGCCCAGCGCGAATTCCAGCACCAGGTCCCAGCCGATGATCCAGGCGACCAGTTCGCCCAGCGAGGCGTACGAGAACGTGTAGGCGGAGCCGGCGACCGGGACGGTGGAGGCGAACTCGGCGTAGCAGAGCGCCGCCAGCGCGCAGACGACGCCGGCGACCACGAAGGCGAGTGCGGTGGCGGGTCCCGCCGTCTCCTTGGCCACCTTGCCGGTGAGGACGAAGATGCCGGTGCCGATGATGACACCCACTCCGAAGACCGTGAGGTCCAGGGCGGAGAGGGACTTGCGAAGTGCGTGCTCCGGCTCCTCGGTGTCGCGGATGGACTGCTCGACCGTCTTGGTCCGGAACAGTCCGTCACTGCTGGGTGGTGTGTCCTGCTGGGCAGTCACCGGCGTACCTCCACGCACTCGTCGTGTACGCCATGATTGGGACCGCATCTGCGGCCCAGCGCGCCGGACCGGGCGATTTCACGCGAATGGGCCGGACGGACCACCCGTACAGGGTGACCCGACCGGCCCACCGGTCGTATCGGTGTCCGCCGTCCTGACGAAGGACCTGGCGTCAGTCGCGGGCGGGCTCGATCACGGAGCGGCTGTCGGCAGCGCTCTCGAAGCGGCCGTCCAGCTTGGCCACGAGGCCGGTGACCTGGCGGGCGATGTCCGGCGCGGTCAGCCCGATCTCGGCCATGACCTCCTTGCGGGAGGCGTGGTCGAGGAAGCGCGGCGGGATGCCGAAGTCACGCAGCGGTACGTCGACCCCGGCGTCGCGCAGCGCCTGGGCGACGGCGGAGCCGACGCCGCCGGCCCGGCTGTTGTCCTCGACGGTGACGACGACCCGGTGCTGCTCGGCGAGCGGGGCCATGGCCTCGTCGACCGGTTTGACCCAGCGCGGGTCGACAACGGTCGTCGAGATGCCCTGGGCCTCCAGCAGATCGGCGATCTCCAGGCACATCGGGGCGAGCGCGCCGACGGAGACCAGCAGTACGTCCGGACGGATGGTGCCGGGCTCGCGCAGCACGTCCATGCCCCCGACCCTGCCGACGGCCTTGACCGCCGGGCCGACCGCGCCCTTGGAGAAGCGGACCACCGTCGGTGCGTCATCGACCTCGACGGCCTCGCGCAGCTGGGCGCGGACCTGGTCGGCGTCGCGCGGGGCGGCGATCCGGAGCGTGGGCACGCACTGGAGGATCGACATGTCCCACATGCCGTTGTGCGAGGCGCCGTCGGTGCCGGTGACACCGGCCCGGTCCAGGACGAAGGTCACACCGCACTTGTGCAGCGCGACGTCCATCAGGACCTGGTCGAAGGCGCGGTTGAGGAAGGTGGCGTACACCGCGAAGACGGGGTGCAGTCCGCCGGTGGCGAGGCCGGCCGCGGAGACCGCGCCGTGCTGCTCGGCGATACCGACGTCGTAGATCCGGTCCGGGAACGCCTTCTCGAACTTGGTCAGGCCGACCGGCTGGAGCATGGCCGCCGTGATCGCGACGATGTCCTCGCGCTCCTTGCCGAGCTTGACCATCTCCTCGCCGAACACGGAGGTCCAGTCGAGTCCGGAGGTGGCGACCGGGAGGCCGGTGTCGGGGTGGATCTTGCCGACCGCGTGGAAACGATCCGCCTCGTCGAGCAGGGCAGGGGTGTAGCCGCGGCCCTTCTCGGTGAGGCAGTGCACGATGACGGGTCCGCCGAAGCGCTTGGCGCGCTGGAGCGCGGACTCCAGGGCCTCGATGTCGTGGCCGTCGATCGGGCCGACGTACTTCAGACCGAGGTCCTCGAACATGCCCTGCGGGGCGATGAAGTCCTTCAGCCCCTTCTTGGCGCCGTGCAGCGTCTCGTACAGCGGCTTCCCGACGACGGGGGTCCGCTCCAGGAGGTCCTTGCCGCGGGCCAGGAACCGCTCGTAGCCGTCGGTGGTGCGCAGCGTCGCGAGGTGGTTGGCGAGGCCGCCGATGGTCGGCGCGTAGGAGCGCTCGTTGTCGTTGACGACGATGACGAGCGGGCGGTCCTTGGCGGCGGCGATGTTGTTCAGCGCCTCCCAGGCCATGCCGCCGGTGAGCGCGCCGTCACCGATGACCGCGACGACGTGGTCGTCCTTCTTGAGGACCTCGTTGGCCTTGGCGAGGCCGTCGGCCCAGCCGAGGACCGTCGAGGCGTGCGAGTTCTCGATGACGTCGTGCTCGGACTCGGCCTGCGAGGGGTAGCCGGACAGGCCGCCCTTCATCTTGAGCCTGGAGAAGTCCTGGCGGCCGGTGAGCAGCTTGTGCACGTAGCTCTGGTGGCCGGTGTCCCAGAGGACCTTGTCCTTCGGTGAATCGAAGACCCGGTGCAGGGCGATGGTCAGCTCGACCACACCCAGGTTGGGGCCGAGGTGGCCACCGGTCTTCGATACGGCGTCGACCAGGAAGGTCCGGATCTCTTCGGCGAGCTGGTCCAGCTGCTCGGGAGTGAGCCGGTCCAGGTCACGCGGTCCACCGATGCGGGTCAGCAGGGCCACCCGTGCCTCCTTGGCGTATTGAGCTGGTCGAGCATGCCGATCCGATGAGTCTAATGTTCCGTCCGCCCGCGCGGGCATCGGGCATGGAGAGTGCTGTCACACCCGGCGCACCCGCACCCGGCAGTGCCCGGCTCCCTGTCGGGGCGCCGGGCACTGAGCGGTGCCTATGTGATATTTCAAGGCTGTTCGTAAGGCCTTTACGCGCGTCGCAAGGCCTGCTGGGCGCGGCCCACGGTCTCCCTTACGCGCGACCTGCGGTCTTCTGCGTGCGGCGGGAGACCGAGTCGATGACCACGGCGGCCAGCAGCACCGCGCCGGTGATCATGTACTGGATGGCGTTGGCCATCCCGATCATGTTCAGGCCCTGCTGGATCGACTGGATCACGATCATGCCGAGCAGCGCGGACCAGACCTTGCCCCGGCCGCCGAAGAGGCTGGTGCCGCCGATGACGGCGGCCGCGATGACCAGCATCAGTGTGTTGCCGCCGCCGACGCTCTTGGTGGCGCCGCCGGAGAGGCTGGCGATGAAGAGGCCGCCGAAGGCGCCCAGCATTCCGGAGAGCGCGAAGACGGTGATCCGGATCCGGTCGACGTTGATACCGGCTCGGCGCGCGGCCTCCGGGTTGCCGCCGACCGCGAAGACCTGGCGGCCGAAGGTGGTCCGGCGGGCCACGAAGTCAGCGACGACCAGCACGGCGAGGAAGATCACCAGGGCCAGCGGCAGGCCGCGGGCGCCGGAGGGCTCGTTCAGGACGTACGCGACGGCGAAGCAGAGGATCGCGACGATGCCCGTGCGGAGCAGGACCTCGGTGGTGGGACGGGCGGGCAGGCCCGCGGCCCCGCGGCGCCGGCTGTCCATCAGGAGCGAGGCGGCGTAGGCGAGGACGGCAACCAGGGCGACTCCGTACGCGACGGCCTTGTCCTCGAAGAAGTAGTTGGTGAGGTTCTCGACGATGCTGCCGGACGGCGTGTTGATCGAGCCCTCACCGCCCATCATCCACTCCTGCAGACCGCTCCAGCCGAGGAAACCGGCCAGGGTGACGACGAAGGCCGGCACCCCGATCTTGGCGAAGAAGAAGCCGTGCAGCGCGCCGAGCACCATGCCGGAGAGCACCGCGACGAGCACCGCCGACCAGTCGTTCCAGCCGTGGTTGACGTTGAGCACGGCCCAGACTGCCGCGCCGACACCGGCGACCGAGCCGACGGACAGGTCGATCTCGCCGAGCAGCAGCACGAAGACGATGCCGACCGCCATGATGCCGAGGCCGGAACTGTAGACGGCGACGTTGGCGATGGAGCTGGCGGACAGGAAGTTGCTGTTCTGGAACTGGAAGACGACCGCGATGATGATCAGGCCGACCAGGACCGGCAGCGAGCCGAGCTCGCCGCCGCGCACCTTGCGGGTGAACTCGGACCAGTAGCCCTTGAAGCCCTCCTCGCGGACGAGCAGGCGCGGGTCCACCGCGGGGGCGGGGGCAGCCGACGGCTCGGCTTCGGGTGTCGCCGCGGCGGGCTTGTCGGCAGCGGTTTCGGGGGACTTGGCGAGGTCGCTCACTTCGCGCCCTCCTTCGTGACTGTGCGGGCCTGACGGCGCGTGACGGCGTTGTCCGTGGCACCGGTGATCGCGGAGATGATCTCCTCGTGGGACGTGGTCGCCACGTCGAAGACTCCGTTGTTGCGGCCCAGCCGCAGCACTGCCACCTTGTCGGCGACGGCGCGCACGTCGGCCATGTTGTGACTGATGAGGATGACGCCGTGGCCGCGCTCGCGCAGCCGCTCGACGAGGTCGAGGACCTGGGCGGTCTGCTCGACGCCGAGGGCGGCGGTCGGCTCGTCGAGGATGACGACCTTGGGGTCACCGATCAAGGCGCGGGCGATGGCCACGACTTGGCGCTGACCACCGGAGAGCGAGGCGACCGGGATGCGGACGCTGGGTATCCGGATGGACAGCGTGTCGAGCAGTTCCTTGGCTCGCTTCTCCATCCCGATCTCGTCGAGGACGGAGGCCTTGCGCAGTTCGCTGCCGAGGAAGAGGTTGGCGACCACATCGAGGTTGTCGCAGAGCGCCAGGTCCTGGTAGACGGTGGCGACTCCGAGTTCCTGGGCGTCGTTGGGCCGGTTGATCCGGACCGGCGTGCCCTCCCACTCGATGGAGCCTTCGTCGATCGGGTGGACACCCGAAATGGTCTTGACGAGCGTCGACTTGCCGGCGCCGTTGTCGCCGACCAGGGCGACCACTTCGCCGGAACGAATCTCCAGGTCCACATCGGTGAGCGCCTGGACGGCGCCGAACCGCTTGGAGATTCCGCGCAACGCCAGCACGGGCGTAGCGGACACGTGAATCATCTCCTTCGCCGCCTGACCGGCGGGGATGGTGCTGCTGAGCACAGGGGGCGGTGGCGGTCACCGGGCCGCCGGGCGGCCCGGAACGCCTTCACCGGTCCGCCTCGGAACGTCGTCGCCGGGGGACGACCACGCGCCGAGATGGCGCCCGGGAAGGGGGTTCCGTGCCGGCCGGGGCCCAGGCTGTGCCCCGGAGGGCGGCCGTGTGCGGTGACCGGGACCGGTGAGAAGTCCGGCGCCCGCCCCTTGCTGCGGGGCATGGACGGGGCGGGCGCCGGACCGGACCGGGTGACGTCTGCCGGCGGGTGACTACTTGACGCCGGCGGCATCGCAGGCCGCCTTGTACTGGGCGGTGCAGATCTCCTCGACCTTGTAGACCTTGTCGGCGACGATCGTGGAGGCGATGTTCTCCTTGGTCACGACCGAGGCGTCGTACAGCTTGGACGGGATGCCCTTGAACTCGCCCGAGAGGCTGTCGACCTTGACCGGGGCCAGGTCGTCGAACTTCTCACCCTTGAGCAACCGGACGGCGATCTCGGCGGTGGTCTCGGCCTCCGGCTTGATCTGCTTGTAGATCGAGAAGGACTGCTCGCCCGCGAGGATGCGCTGCAGACCGGCGAGCTCGGAGTCCTGACCGCCGACCGGGACCTTCACGCCCTGCTTCTTCAGTGCCGTGATGATGCCGCCGGCCATGCCGTCGTTGGCGGAGTAGACGCCCTGGAAGCCGTCCTTGCCCAGGGAGTCGATGGCCGCTCCCATCTTCTTGTTGGCCTCGTCCGCCGACCAGTCCGGGATGTCCTGCTCGTACACGACCTTCTTGACCTGCTTGTCGAGGACGCTGTGCGCGCCCTTCTTGAAGAAGGGGGCGTTCGGGTCGGTCGGCGAGCCGTTGATCATGACAACGTTGCTGTCCTTGGCCTTGGCTCCCATCGCCTTGACCAGCGCCTCGCCCTGGAGCTGGCCGATCTTCTCGTTGTCGTACGACACATAGGCGGAGATCGGGCCCTCGGCGAGACGGTCGTACGCGACGACCTTGACGTCCTTCTTCGCGGCCTGCTGGACCCAGGACTTCGCGGCCTTGTAGTCGACGGTGTCCAGGATGATGACCTTCACACCCTGCGTGACGAGCGCGTCGAACTGCTTCTTCTGGGTCTCGCTGTCCTGCGCGGCGTTGTTGTACTTGACCTCGCAGTCGGAGCACAGCGCCTTGATCTTCGCCTCCATGATGGGGCGGTCGAACGTCTCGTAACGCGTGGTCTTGTTCTCCGGCAGGAGCAGGCCGATGGTCTTGCCGTCGCCGCCGCTGCCGGAGTCCTTGTCGTCGCCGGCCTTGCCACAGGCCGCGAGGGAGACGGCCATGGAGACTGCGGCCGTTCCTATGACGATGCGTCGCGTCGTTGCGTTCATTACGGGTTGCCTCCCTGACGAGGCCGCAACGTTGCGGCCGAGGTGGCTGGCAGTCAACTCGGCCGCAACGTCAGCGTCAAGGAGTAAATCCTTAACGAGATGACAACGGTGCCATTCGTTATCTAAGTGAAGGCAGGAGTGGCCTTCGGCAGGGTGCTCTCCAAAAGGGTCGAATCCCCCATCTCGCTGAGCACCAGGGCCAGTGCGCCCAGGACTTCGGCCCGGCCGCCCAGCGCCCCCGGCAGCACCGAGAGCTGCCGGGCGGCGCTCGGAATGGCGTAGCGCGAGACCGAGTCACGGATCGGTGCGAGCACCAACTCGCCCGCCTCGGCGAGCGATCCACCGAGGACCACCCGGCTGGGGTTGAGCAGGTTGCAGAGATTGGCCACCCCGCTGCCGATGTGCCGCCCGACGTCCCCGATCACCCGGCGGCAGCCCGGATCGCCCTCGCGGGCCAGCTGGACCACCCGTTCCATGGTGAGATCGGGCCCGTGGCTGGGCTGGAGCAGCGGCAGCACGTACCGGGCGGCCGTGAAGGTCTCCAGACAGCCCCGGTTGCCGCAGCGGCAGACCGGGCCCGACTCGTCGAGCGTGATGTGCCCGATCTCGCCGGCCGTGCCGCCCGGGCCCCGGTAGATGCGCCCGTCGATCACCAGGCCGGCGCCGACCCCGCTGGCGACCTTGATGTAGGCGAGGTCCTTGACGCCCCGGCCGCTCCCCCACACCAGCTCGCCGAGCGCGCCGAGGTTGGCGTCGTTGTCGACGTACACCGGCACTCCGAGCCGGCCCTCCAGTTCCCTGCTCGGGTTGATGCCCGTCCAGCCCGGCAGGATCGACGTGGAGCCCAGCGTGCCGGACTCCACGTCGATCGGGCCGGGTACACCGAGGCCCACCCCGATCACCTTGTCCGGACCGATGCCGGTCGTCTCGATCAGCCGCCTGACCAGCTGCTCCGCCCGCCCGAACCCCTCCGCGGACGAGGCGTCGACGTCCAGCGGCTCGGCCTCTTCGGCGAGCACCTGGTGGGCGAGGTTGCCGACCGCCACCCGCAGATGCGTATGGCCGAAGTCGACCCCGATCACGATGCCCGCGTCTCCGCTGAGCGAGACGCTGCGGGCCCGGCGGCCGCCCGCCGAGGTGGGGGTGACCTCGACCGTGCCGCCGTCCTTCAGTTCACGAACGATGTTGGAGACGGTGGCCGCTGACAGGCCGGTGCTCCGTGCGATCTCCGCCTGGGTGAGCGAACCGGCCATGCGTACCGCACGCACGACCCGCTCAAGGTTGGCGCGATGCAGAGATGTCTGCGACCCCGGAGTCTCCATCGACGCTCTCACTCCTACCGTTTTCTCTAACATGTGAACTCTAAGCTGAGCGTTTTGCGACACCCCCCGTCAAGACCTTGAGCAAGCGAAGCCCTCGGATGAGCACCCCGGCCGCACCCCGGGCAGCCTCGGAGCACGCAGGAACCGCCCGCCGGCGCGTGGCCGACGGGCGGTTCGTGTGTACGGGGAAAAAGCCGTGCCGGGGCGCTACTTCACCGCGCCCGCGGTGAGGCCGGCGACGACCTGGCGCTGGAAGATGATGTAGGCCGCGAGGACCGGCAGCATCGCCATCACCAGACCGGCGAAGAGCCCGGACCAGTCCCCCTTGTACCCCTGGCTGGTGGCCAGTTCGACCAGGCCCTGCGAGAGCACCCGGTATTTCGGTTCCGTGTTCAGGACCGTCGGCAGCATGTACTGGTTCCACTGACCGAGGAAGTTGAAGATACCGACACTGATCAGCCCGGGCTTCGCCATCGGCAGCATCACCTGGAAGAACGTCCGGGTGTGCGAGGCGCCGTCGAGCATCGCGGCTTCCGCCACCGAGCTCGGCAGGGTCCGGAAGAACGAGGTGAGGAAGAAGACGGTGAACGGCAGCGAGTACGCGATGTAGACCATGATCAGTCCGTGGCGCGTGTTCAGCAGGGCCATGTTGTTCATGACGAAGAACAGCGGGACCAGCGCCAGGATGATCGGGAAGCTCATCCCGCCGATGAACAGGTAGTAGATGAAGCGGTTGCCGGGGAAGTCGAACCGCGCCAGTACGTACGCCGCCATCGAGCCGAGCAGCAGAGTGCCGACGAGCGAGCAGCCCACCACCACCACCGTGTTGAAGAAGTAGTCGCTCATGTGCGCCTGACTCCAGGCGCGCGACCAGTTCTCGAAGTGCAGCTTGTCGGGCAGTGCCCAGGGTGTCGACAGGATCGAGTCGTCGGTCTTGAACGACGCCATCACCGCCCACAGCAGCGGCAGGACGACCAGGATCGCCCAGATGATCAGCACACCGTGCGAGAAGACATTGAGGACCTGGCCCTCGCTGCTCTTCTCCTTGGCGGCGGATGCGGGCGACTTGGCCACCGGGGCGGGGTCGGCGGCCGGGGCGGCGGCGGGCGGGGTGTCAGTCGTCTTCACGTGTACTCACCTCGTACTGTCGAGCCGGACACGGAGGCCGACCTGTGGTGCCTGCTGGGGGTCCGGGGACCGTCTCCCGGGAATCGCAGCATCAGAACTCCAGCCGATCGCGCCGGCCCAGTCGCATCACGATGGCGGCGAAGGCCATGGTGACGACGAGCAGTCCGACACCGATCGTCGTCGCGTAGCCGGCCTGCCCGTCGCGGAAGGCCGTCTGGTACACGTACAGCGGCAGGACGGTGGTCGAGTAGTCGGGGCCACCGGGGCCCACGGTCATGACCTGCACCGCGGTGAACGCCTCGACGCCGAGGGCCAGAATCCCCATGTAGACCCAGCCCGACTGCACCGTGTCCCAGAGCAGCGGAAGCGTGATCTTGAAGAACGTGGTGAAGCGGTTGGCGCCGTCGAGCAGCGCCGCCTCGTAGAAGTCCTTCGGGATGGATGCCATTCCGGCCGAGAACAGGACGACGAAGAATCCGACCGTGGACCAGACCAGCACCGACATGACGCAGACCAGCGCGAGACTCGGATCGCCCAGCCAGTCCGGCTGGATGGAGCCCAGACCGATCGTCTTCAGTGTCGAATTCAGCATCCCGCTGGTGGGGTTGAAGGCGAACTGGAAGAGCAGGGCCACGATGACGATCGAGAGCACCTGCGGGAAGAAATAGGCGATCTTGTAGAAACTTGAGCCGCGCACGCCGGAGACCGCGGCGTTCTTGCGCCGCCGGCCCCCGACATTGAGCATGAAGGCGAAGAAGAGCGCCAGGCCCAGCGTCACCAGCGGCAGCAGCACCACAAGCAACACGCTGTGCTGCAACGACTTCCAGAAGATGTCGTCCTTCAGCATCCTCGTGTAGTTGTCGAACCCGACCATCTTGAAGTCGGGGCTCAGACCGGTCCAGTCCGTGAACGAGTAGTAGATGGACTGGATGAACGGCCAAATGACGAAGACCGCGTACAACGCGAGTGGGAGTACCAAGAATCCCACGATGAAACGGTACTTGCCATGCTGCATCGTTTACCGACCCCGATCTTTCTGCGGGTGCCGCCGCTGGTGACGGTTGCTCACTGGTGCTTGTAGTGCTTGATGGACTGGTCCTTGGCCGCCGCGTCGGCGAAGGCCTGGATCTTCTTGATGGCTTCCGCCGGGGTCGCGCGGCCGGCCATCATCTCGCCGATACCGGCGACACCGATCTGCTCCTTCTGGAGCTTCACGTACCAGTCCTGCAGGCGCGGGTTCACCACGTTGTCGCCGGCCTTCTTCAGCGCGTCGACACCGGACTGCATGGCGGTCGACAGGGTCAGACCGTCGGTGCCGCCGTTGAACGCGCTGAGCGACTTGACCTGCTTGGTGAAGTTCTTCGAGGACTCCTCGGAGAGCATGATGCGCAGCTGCTCCATGCCGCCCTGGGGGTTCTTCGCGTTGGCCGGGACGACGAAGGGCTCGCCGCCGGAGGCCCAGATGGTGCCGAACGGCATCTTGTCGGACGAGTCCAGGCTGGACGGCGCCGCGACCATCATCTTGAAGTCCTTGGGCGTGGTCGGCGCGGCCTCGTTCTCCACCCACGAACCGTTCGGGAGGAAGAGCGCCTTGCCCTTGGTCCACTCGGTCTGCGACTGGATGTGGGTCAGACCGGGGGTGCCCTTGAGGATGTACCCCTTCTTGTACAGCTCGTAGTACGCCTCGAAGGCCGCCTTGACCGCGGGGTCCTTCCAGGCGTTCGGCTCCAGGTTGTCGATCTTGTCGAGAACCTCCCGGCCACCGATCTTGCCGATGAACGGGTAGAGCGAGAACGGCAGGTAGTACGGGTACTTACCGGCGTACGTCCAGCCCGCGATGCCCTGCTTCTTCGCCTTCGCGCAGAGGGCGAGCATGGCGTCCCAGTCCTCCGGGTACTCCGCGTCGAGCTTCTCCAGCGCGGTCTGCGAGTACCAGACGCCGTACACGGTGTACGCGTAGTACATGATCCAGACCGGGTCGCCGTCGAACTGACCCATCTCCAGGACACCGGGGCGCAGCGTGTCGCGGACCTTCTTGCTCGGGTCGTCGATGGACGGGGCGTCCATCAGCGGCGTCAGGTCGAGCAGCTGCTTCTTGCCGACCAGGACACCCATGTCCATCTGCTCGGCGCCGGAGTTGTCGATCAGGTCCGGCGGGGTGCCGCCGTTGAAGCGGGGCTGCAGCTGCGACTGGATCTTCTGGGTCGCGACATGCTTGACCTTCGGGGCCTTCGGGAACGCGGCGTTGTACTTCTTCTCCGCGTCGATCGCGTACTGCTGGCCGAAGCCGCCGTCGAAGATGACCACCTCGAGCGGGGCCGTCTCATTGACGCCGAGCGGGTTGGCCTTGGTGACCTTGCCCTTCTCGACCTTCTTGTCGCTGCCGCTGTCGCCGCTGGCGCACGCCGACAGGAAGCCCATCGCCGGAACGCTGATCAGGCCGAGTGCGGCCGATCGCTTGATCACATCGCGACGGCCAAGGCCCTCATTCTTGTGGGCGGAGGTGGATCCCATGCTCAAGTCCTCGCCTTCTCCAGGACTCAGGCGGTGTGTACCGGTCGCCCGTAGATATTCGCCTCAGGCGAAGGGCCCCGCCACCGCGGTCAGTTGCGCTTGGGTAATGCTGATTTCAGGCTAGCCAGGTGCAGTGGGGGGTCGGGAAGATCCGGCATCGGACGCACCCGTCGTGCTGTCCGCGGCCCTTCCTCGTGTCCCCCTCGTCCGCGTCGCCGGGAAAGCTGTGCGGACGCCGACAGGTATAGTCCACTTCCCGCCGACTGAGCAAGATCGAATGCGACTTTGAGCAGCAGTCTTTCCCGAGTTGAGACCTCGCGGATACATGGCCCCCGCATGCTCCTGCCCGGGTGCAACGATTTCCGCAATACGGTCGATTCACCTTGCGCTCCCCGTCCAACACCCTTGACACGTCCCTGCACTTGGCTCCCTACTGGACCTTACGCATCTCTCTGACAACGTTGTCCAGGTGTACTCCTCGGGAGGAATGGCTCGGCATGCAGCCCCGACATGGTTCTCGCAAGAGACAAAGCCGTACGGCCGCACTGGTCGCGGCTTCACTCGTTCTGGTCGTGACCGCCCCCTCCGTGGCCGCCGCACAGTCGGCCGCCGCACACGAAGAAAGCCGCTCGCCTTCGGGCGACCGGACATTCAACTCGTCGTTCGAAGCGGATGAAAAGCAGCCGGACTGGCGCAACACCGTAGAAGAGGGTCCGGACGGAAAGAAGCGGTCATCGGGTGTCGATGGCGGATTCTCCGCAGGAATACCGGGCAATATCACCGACAAGGTGACAGACGTCCGCGCCAGTGGTGAGAACACCGGCGGCGGGGAGGTCAAGGAAAACCTGATCGACGTGGAGTCCGGCACCAAGTGGCTGACCTTCGAGCCCACCGGCTGGGTCGAATTCGATCTGGATGAACCGGCCAAGGTAGTGACATACGCACTGACTTCGGCCAATGACCACGACGAGCGCGACCCGAAGGACTGGACCCTCCAGGGCTCCACCGACGGCAGGGACTGGCTGGACCTCGACTCCCGGACCGGTCAGACGTTCACCGAGCGGTTCCAGACGAAGTCGTACGATTTCACATCTGACACCGCATACCAGCACTTCCGCCTGCAGATCACGAAGAACAACGGCGCCGACGACGCCACCCAGCTCGCCGACGTCCAGTTCTCCGACGGCGACACCTCCACCCCGGCCCCCGAGGAGATGCGCAGCCACGTCGACCGCGGCCCCTCCGGCTCCCCCACCGCCAAGGCGGGCGCCGGCTTCACCGGAAAGCGGGCCCTGCGGTACGCCGGTACGCACAAGGCGGACGGCCGGGCGTACTCGTACAACAAGGTCTTCGACGTGAACACGGCTGTCACCCGTGACACCTCACTGTCCTACCTGGTCTATCCCCAGATGGGCGAGACCGACCTCGACTACCCTGCGACGCATGTCTCGGTGGACCTGGCGTTCACGGACGGCACGTATCTGAGCGAGCTGCGGGCCACGGACGGCAACGGCGGCCTGCTGACCCCGCAGGGCCAGGCCGACGCCAAGCGGCTGTACGTCAACCAGTGGAACAAGGTCGAGTCGACGATCGGCACGGTCGCGGCGGGCAGGACCGTGGACCGGATCCTGGTGGCGTACGACTCCCCCAAGGGCACGGCGAAGTTCCAGGGCTGGATCGACGACATCGAGATCGCCCCGAAGGCGCCCGAGAAGCGCCGCGCGCACCTGTCCGACTACGCGTCGACGGTTCGCGGCACCAACTCCAGCGGTGCCTTCTCCCGTGGCAACAACTTCCCCGCCACCGCGGTCCCGAACGGCTTCAACTTCTGGACCCCGGTCACCAACGCCGGCTCGACGAGCTGGCTGTACGACTACGCGCGAGGCAACAACGACGACAACCTGCCCACCCTCCAGGCCTTCAGCGCCAGCCATGAGCCGAGCCCCTGGATGGGCGACAGGCAAACCTTCCAGCTGATGCCGTCCGCGGTCGCCGGCACTCCGGACGCCTCGCGCAAGGCGCGTGCCCTGCCGTTCCACCACGAGAACGAGACGGCGAAGCCGCACTACTACGGTGTGACATTCGACAACGGCCTCAAGGCCGAGATGACACCGTCCGACCACGCGGCCCGGATGCGGTTCACCTACCCCGGTGACGACGCGAGCATCGTCTTCGACAACGTCTCCAACGACGGCGGCCTCACCCTCGACCCGGCCACCAGCTCCTTCACCGGCTTCTCCGACGTGAAGAGCGGCGGCTCGACCGGCGCCACCCGCCTCTTCGTGTACGGCGTCTTCGACGCGCCGGTCACCGCGAGCGGCAAGCTGTCCGGCGGCGGTGGCGACGACGTCACGGGTTACCTCCGCTTCGACGCCGGCGAGGACCGCACGGTCGGCCTGCGCCTGGCGACCTCCCTCATCAGCATCGACCAGGCGAAGCGGAACCTGGCCGCCGAGATCCCCGCCACCCGCTCCTTCGGCCGGGTCGAGGACCGGGCGCAGCGGGCCTGGGACGACATCCTGGGCAAGGTGGAGGTCGAGGGTGCCACGGCCGATCAGCTGACCACCCTCTACTCCAGCCTGTACCGGCTGTACCTCTACCCGAACTCGGGCTTCGAGAAGGTCGACGGCAAGGACAAGTACGCCAGTCCGTTCTCCCCGCAGGCCGACTCCGACACCCCGACGCACACAGGGGCGAAGATCGTCGACGGCAGGGTCTACGTCAACAACGGCTTCTGGGACACCTACCGCACGACGTGGCCCGCCTACTCCTTCCTCACCCCTGACAAGGCCGGCGAGATGGTGGACGGCTTCGTCCAGCAGTACAAGGACGGCGGCTGGATCTCCCGCTGGTCCTCCCCCGGCTACTCCGACCTGATGACCGGCACCTCCTCGGACGTCGCGTTCGCGGACGCCTACGTCAAGGGCGTGAAGTTCGACGCGGAGGCGGCGTACGAGGCGGCGCTGAAGAACGCCACGGTGGTCCCGCCGTCCTCGGGCGTCGGCCGCAAGGGCATGGTGACGTCCCCGTTCACCGGCTACGCGAACACCGACACCCACGAGGGCCTGTCCTGGTCCCTGGAGGGCTACCTCAACGACTACGGCATCGCGCGGATGGGCCAGGCCCTCTACAAGAAGACGAAGAAGGAGCGTTACAAGGAGGAGTCCGAGTACTTCCTGGGCCGCGCCCGGAACTACGTCCAGCTCTTCGACGACAAGGCCGGCTTCTTCCAGGGCAGGGACGCCAAGGGCGACTGGCGGCTTCCGTCGGACAAGTACGACCCCCGGGTCTGGGGCTACGACTACACGGAGACCAACGGCTGGGGCTACGCCTTCACGGCCCCGCAGGACAGCCGGGGCCTGGCGAACCTGTACGGCGGCCGGGACGGCCTGGCCGAGAAGCTCGACACGTACTTCTCCACTCCCGAGACGGCGGGCCCCGAGTTCGTCGGCTCGTACGGCGGTGTCATCCATGAGATGACCGAGGCGCGTGACGTACGGATGGGTCAGTACGGCCACAGCAACCAGGTCGCGCACCACGTCACCTACATGTACGACGCGGCCTCGCAGCCCTGGAAGACGCAGGAGAAGGTCCGCGAGGTCCTGGGCCGCCTCTACACCGGCAGCGGCATCGGGCAGGGCTACCACGGCGACGAGGACAACGGCGAGCAGTCGGCTTGGTACCTCTTCTCCTCGCTCGGCTTCTACCCCCTGGTCATGGGCAGTGGCGAGTACGCGATCGGCTCCCCGCTCTTCAAGAAGACGACCGTCCACCTGGAGAACGGCCACGACCTGGTCGTCAAGGCACCGAAGAACAGCGCGAAGAACATCTATGTGCAGGGCCTGCGGGTCAACGGCAAGGAGTGGACCTCCACTTCGCTCCCGCACGACCTGCTGGCGAAGGGCGGTGTGCTGGACTTCGACATGGGCCCGAGGCCGTCGTCGTGGGGCACCGGCAAGAACGCGGCACCGACGTCCATCACCACGGACGACGAGGTGGCGACAGTGCAGGCGGACGTGGTGAAGGGCGACGGCGCCCTGTTCGACAACACCTCGGCCACCTCCGCGGAGGTCGCCACGGTGAACCTGCCCGTCCCTTCGGCCACCGACGCGGTCCGCTACACACTGACATCGGACAAGGCGGCCGGGGCGCCTAGCGGCTGGGTCCTCCAGGGCTCCTGGGACGGCACGACGTGGAAGGACCTGGACAAGCGCTCGGCCGAGTCCTTCGCCTGGGACCGGCAGACGAGGGTGTTCTCGGTGGCCGATCCGGGCTCGTACGCGCACTACCGCCTGGTGTTCGCCGGTGAAGGCACGCTTGCGGAACTGGAGTTGCTCGCCTGACCCTGCTGTTGCGACTGCGTCGAGGCTGACGGCCGGTACCCCTGGGCGGGGTACCGGCCGTCGGTACGTCCAGTCCCGTTCCTCTCAGTCCCGTGCCGGGGCCTCCGGAACGGCCCGGGGGAACAGGCTCTCGGGCAATGTCACATTCCACGCCGTGATGACCGGCTTCCCGTGCTCGGTGCCGAGCCGGGAGACGGCCCCCGTGGCGAGCTGGAACAGCGTGCCCTCTGCCGGCGTCAGACCGAGGTAGCGGGCGGTGAGCACACGCAGGAAGTGGGAGTGCGCGACGAGCGCGATGTCCTCGTCCTCGTCCCGCCCGGCCGCCTCCGCGACTTCGGCCAGTACCCGGTCGGCGCGCGCCCCGACCTCGGCCGGGGTCTCACCGGGGTGCGCCTCGGGTCCGGGGGCGACCCCGTCCGTCCACAGATTCCACTCGGGGCGGGTCCGGCGGATCTCGACGGTGGTCACCCCTTCGTAGCCGCCGTAGTCCCACTCGCGCAGCTCGGGTGTGATGCGGGGCGCGGCGAGCCCGGCGAGCTCGGCGGTGCGCCGGGCGCGCACGGCGGGCGAGACGAGGGTGAGCGCGATGCGCCGGTCGGTGAGCAGTGGCGCGAGCGCTCGGGCCTGCCGTTCCCCGACGGCGGTCAGCGGCAGATCGGTGTAGCTCGTGTGCTGCCCGGACCGCGACCACTCCGTCTCGCCGTGCCGGATCAGGATCAGCTCGCCCATGATGATTCCGCTCTCTCTGCGCCGATGCCGCTGTCGCTGTGTGAACCTGCGGGCCCACGATCGCATTCCACCGGGCGGGCGACGGGTGCGGCTCGCCCCCCTCGAACTCCGGGCAGCGGTGAACACCTGCGGTGACGCATTCCCCGTTTCCTGAACCTGCGCGTCCGCACGCCGCTACATTGCGGCGCATGCCGCAGCCCAGGGATCTAGACCCGTACCGACGCCCGCTCCTTCTACGGTTCCGAGTTGCGCCGCCTGAAAGCTACACGTCGATGGTGGTTCTCGGACTGTTGCAGACAGCGTCCCATGTGCGTGCACCGACCCGGGCCGCCCACCCGATTGCCGACGCGGACGTCATCGAGGGACGCGCATGGATCGCCACGACCCCGTCCTGCCGTTCCGCGCACCGGCCCGGGCAACCTTCGTACAGAGCGTCAAGCGGTGGGCCAGCCCGGTTCCGGCGGACCGCCGAGTTCGCGCAGCAGTGCGCGGACCTCGTTCACCTCGGGGCTGAGCGCCTGGATGTCGAGGTAGATGGCAAGGGCCTCGTGCAGTGCGGCCCTGGCCGGTTCGACGGCTTCGGTCGCGCAGTGGGCCTGGCTCAGGTGGACCAGCGTCTCGGCCTCGTTGTAGCGGTGACCCAATGAGCGGTTTAGGTCCAGGCTGTGCTGGTAGCAGTCGATGGCCTTCGCGTGTTCGCCGAGGCGGTGGTAGGCGTAGCCGAGGGTGTCCCAGGTGCCGGCCCGGCCTCGTTCGTCGCCCAGTTCCCGCTGGATCACCAGCGCCTCCTGGCAGCGGCGTACAGACGCCTCGTGGTCCCCGAGCTGGGTGTGGTCCCAGGCCACGGCGTTAAGGGCACGGGCCCGCCCGGGGAGGTTTCCGGCCGAGGTGAAGTACTCGACGGCGCTCTGGTCGTGGCGCAGCGCGGCGGCGTTGTCGCCCTCGCGCTCGTACTGCCAGCCGAGGGCGAGATGGGTGTGGGCGGCGGAGAGGAGGTCGCCGTGTCTCTCCGCGAGGGCCAGCGCGTGGGCCAGTTCCTGGTGGGCCTCCGCGAAGCGCCCGGTCTCCGTGCAGGCCCAGGCGAGCGCCCGGCGGGACTCCGCCTGGGCCGACGGATCCCCGAGGCGGCCCGCGGCGGCGAGCGCGGTGCCGTGCACGGCGGTGACGTCGACCCACCACGCCCGGCGGGCGAGGAAGGTGGTGATCGCCCAGGCCATCCGCCATGCCTGGGCATCGTGTCCGGTGCGTACGGCGTGGTTGACGGCAGCGGTCAGCACGGTGTGCTCGCCCGCGAACCACGCCATGGCCCGGTCGGCGTCGGCGAATTCCTCAAGGCGCGTGCCGTCCGCAGGAGTTGCCGACGCCAACGGGTCGCGGTGGGGCAGCAGGAGCCGGTCGGCCTCGTAGGCGGTGTGCGCGTAGTGGTCGAGTACCCGGGTGAGTGCCGCCTCCGCCTCCCCGGCGGGGGCGACGGCCTCCGTCATCTCCAGGGCGTACGCGCGCAGCAGGTCGTGGCAGGTGAAACGGCCGGGGACGCGTTCCTGGACGAGGTGGTGGGCCTGGAGGCGGTGCAGCCGGGTACGGAGGCGGGGAAGCGGCAGGCCGGTGAGGCTGGCAGCGGCGGGCAGGCCGATGTCCGCCCCGGGGGCCTGGGCGAACTGCCGGAAGACCCGGGCGGAATCGGCGTCGAGCGCGAGGTAGGAGGAGGCGAAGACGATCCGCATGTCGCCGTTGGGTTCGCCCGTCTCCAGGGCGTCCAGCGGGGTCGCCGCTTCCCGGAGTTCGGCCGCCAGGGCGCTCAGGGTGAGCATCGGGTCCGTGGTGAGGCGGGCGGCGAGGACGCTGATGGCGATGGGGAGACCGGCGCAGTGGCGCAGGAGTTCCGTCGCCGCCCCGGGTTCCGCGGCGATCCGGTCGGAGCCGAGGCGGCGGACGAGCAGGTCGCGCGCCTCGGCGGGGTCCAGCGTCTCCAGGGTGAGCTGGGCGGCGCCGTGGGAGGCGGCGAGACCGGGCAGCCGGTGACGACTCGTGATCAGGACCGTACAGCTGGGGCTGCCGGGTAACAGGGGCACCACCTGGTCGGTGCCCCGGGCGTTGTCGAGCACGATGAGCAGACGCCGGTCCGCCGTGAGGCTCCGGTACAGCGCGGCCTGGGCCTGGGGGGTTACGGGAAGGCTCCCGGGGTCGGCGCCGAGGGCCTCCAGAAAACCGCGCATGACCGCGTACGGGTCGGCGGGTTCACCGGAGGGGGTGAAGCCCTGCAGATCCGCGAAAAGCTGGCCGTCGGGGAAGCGCTCCTGCCAGCCATGGGCCCAGCGCAGTGCCAGCGAGGTCTTGCCGACACCGCCGGTTCCGCAGATCACCGCGATCAGCACGGTCCCGCCGTGCGGTTCGCCCTGCGGAGCCAACAGTTTGTCCAGGCCGACCAGTTCACTGTCCCGGCCGGCCAGCAGGGGTGGGCGAGCGGGCAGTTGTCTGGGGTGTGTCGTGGTGGCGTGTGCTGTGGAGGGGGGTGTCGTCGTGGTCCGCGCCGTCAGGGCGGGCGCGGTGTCGCGGGCCGGCGGGGCGAGCCGCGGATCCGAGATCAGGATCTGCTGGTGGAGGCTCCGCAGCGGCGGTGCCGGGTCGATGCCCAGCTCCTCGACAAGGCGACGGCGCAGTTCCTGGTAGTGGTTGAGGGCGTCGGCGGGGCGCCCGCCGCGGTAGAGGGCGAGCATCAGCTGTCCGGCGAGCCGTTCGTCCAGCGGGTTGTCCTCGGCGAGCGGGGCCAGCACGGTCACCAGCTCGGTGTGGATCCCGCGGCGCAGCTGGAGCTCGCTCCAGTCCAGCACGGCGGCGAGGCGTTCGACCCGCGCCGCCTCGCGCCGGGAGTTGAACCACGGGGTGTCCATGCCGGGGCACAGCTCGCCCTGCCAGTTCGCGAGGGCCTCCTCGAAGAGGCGTGCCGCCGCCGGCTCGTCCCCCGCGTGCGCGGTGGTCCTGGCCCTGGCGGACAGGGCCCGGAAGCGGTGCAGGTCGGCGTCGGTGGCGGCGACGGTCAGTACGTATCCTCCGGACCGCCGCGCGACCGGCGCGTCCTGGCCCGCGGTGCGTAACGCGTTGCGCAGCCTGGAGAGGTAGCTGTACAGCGTCGGCAGGGCGCGTTGCGGCGGGCACTCGCCCCAGACCCGGTCCACGAGTTCGTCCGCCGTGACCACTTGGCCGACTTCGAGCAGCAGCACGGCGAGGACGCGCTGCTGCCGTGCGGGCCCCAGGTCGATCCGGTGGCCGTCGACGCGGGCCTCGACCCCTCCCAGTACGCGGAATTCCACGGCCACGCCACCCACCCCCCGGCGCGATCCTAGACCGAGGCCAAGGGCTCGGAGTAGCTGTTTCAAGCTCTTTCCAAGGTTGCGACAGGGTCGCCCGAGGACGGTGATGTCCATCCCGCCGGACAGGTTCGGGGACGGGCTACCGGAGAAGACAGCGCAGCCGGAAGCCGAGGACCCGCCTGCCGCGAAGCAGGACAGCAGCCCGATCTCAAGGAGCAGACATGCGTATCCGCCATGCCCTGGCGACGGCCGGCCTCGGCACCGTGCTCACCCTGGGGGTCACGACGTACCCCGCGACCGCCGTCCAGACCAACACGGCCGGCACGGCCAGTACGGCCAGCACGGCCAGCGCGCTCGGCAAGAAGATAGCCGCGCAGGCGCTCGAGCAGTACACCAGCAAGAACGCCGAGGTGAAGAAGCGCAAGTACGAAGGCGCGGCCAACGGCGTCAACGCCAAGAACAACTGCAACTTCTACACCGGCTTCTGGACCGACCCGCGCAACCGCCGCTTCGACGGCACGAAGGCCCCGCGCATCGGTACCAACGGCGCCACCTGCGGCACGAGCAAGGGCTACATGTACGTCAAGGGCACCAAGACCTGGACGCCCGTGAAGTGGAAGTCCCGCGCCTGGTGCTCCGACTTCGCGAAGTACACCTGGTACTGGGGCGGCGCGAAGGTGACGGGGATCAACGCGGCGGCCGCTTCCTTCCGCAGCTACGGGATTGCCAACCACACCTGGCACACCCGTGCCGACGTGGCCAAAAAGCCGGGCCAGAAGGGCCGCTACGTACCGAAGAAGGGCGATGTCGTCAGCTACGACTGGAACAGGGACGGCGTCATCGACCACGTCGGTGTCCTCACCGCGTACAGCACCAAGTACAAGGCGTACTTCTCGGTCGAGGGCAACTCCAGCGAGAAGCTCAACTACAAGAACACCAAGCAGTCGGCGGTGTCGAAGTACGTCGTCGGCTACACCTCGCCCGTCAAGCTCAAGTCGCACTGACGACCGCGGAACGGTGATCCGGTACGGGAATGGGCCGCACCCCTTCGTCCTGCGAAGAGGTGCGGCCCGGTGTCCCGCCGGATCTGCTACTTGCGGATCAGGCTGCGGAGCACGTACTGCATGATGCCGCCGTTGCGGTAGTAGTCCGCCTCACCGGGGGTGTCGATGCGGACGACCGCGTCGAACTCCACACCGGTGTCGGTGGTCACCTTGACGGTGCGCGGCGTGGTGCCGTTGTTCAGCTCGGTCACACCGGTGAAGGAGAAGGTCTCCTCGCCGGTGAGGCCAAGAGCCTCGGCGCTCGCGCCCTCCGGGAACTGGAGCGGGAGGACGCCCATGCCGATGAGGTTCGAGCGGTGGATGCGCTCGTAGGACTCGGCGATGACGGCCTTGACGCCGAGGAGCGCGGTGCCCTTGGCGGCCCAGTCGCGGGACGAGCCGGAGCCGTACTCCTTGCCCGCCAGGATGACCAGCGGGGTGCCGGCGGCCTGGTAGTTCTGCGAGGCGTCGTAGATGAACGACACCGGGGCGTCCGCCTGGGTGAAGTCGCGGGTGAAGCCACCCTCGGTGCCCGGGGCGATCTGGTTGCGCAGGCGGATGTTGGCGAACGTGCCGCGGATCATGACCTCGTGGTTGCCTCGGCGCGAGCCGTAGGAGTTGAAGTCACGGCGCTCGACGCCGTGCTCCGTGAGGTACTTGCCGGCCGGGGTGTCGGCCTTGATCGCACCGGCCGGGGAGATGTGGTCGGTGGTGACCGAGTCGCCCAGCTTGGCGAGCACCCGGGCGCCGGTGATGTCGGCGACCGGGGTCGTCTCCATCGTCATGCCCTCGAAGTACGGGGGCTTGCGCACGTAGGTGGACTGCGGGTCCCACTCGAAGGTGTCACCGGTGGGGATCGCCAGCGCCTGCCACTGGGCGTCGCCCGCGAAGACGTCCTGGTAGGACTTGTTGAACATGTCCTCGCCGATGGCGTTGGCGACGACGTCGTTCACCTCGGCCTCGGAGGGCCAGATGTCGGCGAGGTGGACCGGCTTGCCGTCCTGGTCGATGCCCAGGGCGTCCTTGGTGATGTCCACCTTCATCGAACCGGCGATGGCGTACGCGACGACCAGCGGCGGGGACGCCAGGTAGTTCATCTTGACGTCGGGGTTGATCCGGCCCTCGAAGTTACGGTTGCCGGAGAGCACCGAGGTCACGGCCAGGTCGTGCTCGTTGACCGCCTTGGAGACCTCCTCCGGCAGCGGGCCGGAGTTGCCGATGCAGGTGGTGCAGCCGTAGCCGACGAGGTTGAAGCCGACCTTGTCGAGGTACGGGGTGAGGCCCGCCTTGTCGAAGTAGTCGGTGACGACCTTCGAGCCCGGGGCGAGGGTGGTCTTGACCCACGGCTTGCGGGTCAGGCCCTTCTCGACCGCCTTCTTCGCCACGAGCGCCGCGGCGACCATGACGTACGGATTCGAGGTGTTGGTGCAGGAGGTGATCGCGGCGACGGTGACCGCGCCGTGGTCGATCTCGTACGTCGTGCCGTCGGGGGCCGTGACCGTGGTCGGGTTCGACGGAACGCCCTTGTGGGTGGCCGGGGCGTCGGAGGCCGGGAAGGACTCCTTGCCCGACTCCTCGTCGTCCGAGACGTAGTTGCGCACGTCCTGGGCGAACTGCTCCTTGGCGTTCGCGAGGATGATGCGGTCCTGCGGGCGCTTCGGGCCGGCGATCGACGGTACGACCGTCGACAGGTCCAGCTCCAGCTTCTCGGAGAAGTCCGGCTCGGCGGCCGGGTCGAGCCAGAGGCCCTGCTCCTTGGCGTACGCCTCGACGAGCGCGACCTGCTGCTCGTCGCGGCCGGTCAGGCGCAGGTACTTCAGCGTCTCGTCGTCGATCGGGAAGATCGCGGCGGTGGAGCCGAACTCCGGCGACATGTTGCCGATGGTGGCGCGGTTGGCGAGGGAGGTGGCGGCGACGCCCTCACCGTAGAACTCGACGAACTTGCCGACGACACCGTGCTTGCGGAGCATCTCGGTGATGGTCAGCACCAGGTCGGTGGCGGTGGTGCCGGCCGGGAGCTCGCCGGTCAGCTTGAAGCCGACGACGCGCGGGATGAGCATGGAGACCGGCTGGCCGAGCATCGCTGCCTCGGCCTCGATGCCGCCGACGCCCCAGCCCAGCACACCGAGGCCGTTGACCATGGTGGTGTGCGAGTCGGTGCCGACGAGGGTGTCCGGGTACGCCTGGCCACCCCGGACCATGACCGTACGGGCCAGGTGCTCGATGTTGACCTGGTGGACGATGCCGGTGCCCGGGGGGACGACCTTGAACTCGTCGAAGGCGGTCTGGCCCCAGCGCAGGAACTGGTAGCGCTCCTTGTTACGGCCGTACTCCAGCTCGACGTTCTGCGCGAACGCGTCGTTGGTGCCGAACTTGTCGGCGATGACGGAGTGGTCGATGACCAGCTCGGCCGGGGCGAGGGGGTTGATCTTGGCCGGGTCGCCGCCCAGCTCCTTGACGGCCTCACGCATGGTGGCGAGGTCCACGACACACGGCACACCGGTGAAGTCCTGCATGATCACGCGGGCCGGCGTGAACTGGATCTCCTGGCTGGGCTGGGCCTGGGAGTCCCAGCCACCGAGGGCCCGGATGTGGTCGGCGGTGATGTTCGCGCCGTCCTCGGTGCGGAGCAGGTTCTCCAGCAGCACCTTCAGGCTGTAAGGGAGGCGCGCGGAGCCCTCGACCTTGTCCAGCTTGAAGATCTCGTACGACTCGTCGCCCACGCGCAGCGTGCTGCGGGCGTCGAAGCTGTTCGCCGACACGACAGTCTCCTTCATCAATGTGCGCGTACTCCGCGCCACGCCTCGTTACGGCGGGCGCCGCGTGGTGCCGCCTACGGCCCCTCGACCATCCGCTAAGGTAAAGATTAGTTAGGTAACCCTTACCGGCTGACGGACTGCGGTGCGCCTTCGGCATATATCTCGATGTCGAGATAACTCTAGTACATCACCGCCGCACGGTCATGCGGGGGCGCCACCGCTGTCTCGCCGAAGGTCGAGCAGTCTCACCGAAGGTCGAGCGATGGGTGTTCCGTCCCCGGCGGAGCGCGGGGCACGGGGCGGTCGGGAACGCGGGACACGGGACACGGGACACGAGGCGATCGGGAATACCGGGCGTGCTCACCGGGTCAACGCGAGCAGTTCATCGATCACCGGTTCCTCACCACCGTCACCGAGGTGGGCGATGGCCGCAAACGGCGCGATCACCCGGCTCCAGGCATGGAGCCGGTCGCCATCGAGCCCGCACGCCGCCGCCACGCGCGCACAGCGGGTCTCGACGCCCTCCAGCCCGGCGCCGGCCACGACGTAGTCCACGGCGTCGAAGCACGGATCACCCGCACAGGCTTTCGGATCAATGGCCATGAGACCGCGTTCCGCGCCGCCGTCGAGCACGTTGCCCAGGTGCAGGTCGCCGTGGAGCAACACGGTCGTCTCTTCCGTGTCCAGCAGCCGATCGCACCGCTGGATGGCCCGGTCCCACGCGGTGACGTCCATCCGCGCACTGATCGCAGGCTCGGACAGCCGCCTGCCGACCCGGGCGAAGGCCTCCTCGCACCGCCCACGCAACACACGCGTGGGCAGCGGAGGCAGAGCGACTCCGTGCAGGGCTGCGAGCAGATCCGACCACTGTCCCGGAAGCGAAGCAGCAGGCATGTCCTCCGTCGGTGTTCCGGGCACGACCTCCTCCAACACCATCGCGCCCGCCTCCTCGTCGACGGCCAGCACAGCGGGCACCCGGCCCGAGGCGGCGAACCACCCCAGCATTCCGGCCTGCTCGGCCATAAGGGCCCGCTCGGGACTGATCTTCAGCACCGCAGGCGTGCCGTCGGGCCAGCGGCACCGCAACGCGACCGACGAAGCACCGTCCGGGAGGGGCTCACCGAGCGAGAGTCCCCACCGGGACGTCAGCCGCGCGATGAGATCCGGCGTGCCGGCGCACCACTCGGCGACCTGGGGCCCGAATCGGCGCACCAACCGCGCAGTGACGCTCTCCACATCCACCGGCACTCGTTTCACACGGTCCAGTGTGCCGCCCGCGCGATCGCTGTCCACCGCTTTTCGCTCAAGCCGGGGGCGATGGTTCAGTGCTCACACAGGGAGAACTCTCGCTCGTAGAGCTGCTCGTTGTGTTCGTCGACGAAGAATTTGCGTTCCTGCATGAGCTGTTCGCGGTAGCCCTTGGCCTGCTCCAGCGTCATGGTCGAGGTGGCGGACCACGGCTGCTGCGGCGGCACATCGGAGGTCGAGACAATCGTTACCGACGGATCGACCAGGAAGAACGCGAGGATTTTGCGATATCCCGGCCGGCTGGGATCCGCGAGGCGGAAAGAACCGACGCGGTGCTGCAGGATGTTCGGGAACGCCAGGCAGCGGCCCGCTGGAGTCGATGCCGATCCCAGCACCTGATTCAGCGGGTCTTCATTGCCCAGGCCATAGACGTCACGCATACCGGCGTCGTCATTCTGCTCGTAGTCCGGGTCGTCGACCGCCGACCGGAAACTCAGCCGGCTTTCGGTGATGTTCTCGCTGTCCCAGTAATAAATACCGGTCGAGACGATCCGCTCGTTCATCATCCCCTCGACATGCCAGGAACCGCCCGCGTACTCGGGCTGGTCCGGAGTGAGATGAATGGTGGCCAGCTTGACGATGACCTGGAGACGACGGCCGCGCAGGTCGACCCGGGCCGATCCGTCGGGCAACGCGGGCGGGACGAAGTCCGGGGCGTCCGGGACGACCGGGCGGCGGTTCTCCCACCAGTCGTCCATGGCTTTCTCCCGCGCTTCGTGGTTGTCGTCGTCGTCGGGAATCAGATCCGGATTGCCGGGGGCCTGGTCGTACCACGTGTAGGGATCGGCGTCGATCCGCAGGGGCCGGGGATGGCGCAGATCGGTGAGCACGTTCTCCAGCAGCGGGCGCATGCGCGCGAACAGGACCGGCAGGACGGAGGCGAGTTCGCGATGGGCCACGGGGTGAACATTGTTGACGTACGAGCGGAGGACGACATCGCCGTCGTCGCCGACCTCGACATCCGTGGGCAGCCACTGGAATTTCTCGGAGAGTTCATACCGCGAAGGGCCGGCTGCCGGGGTCTGCCATGCCGATTCGGGTGCTCCGCTCACCTCTCGCACGAGGCAGAACATTGAGGGATGCACCAGATCCAGTACCTGGCCATCGGACCCCGGATGCCAGTCCTTTTCCGCCTCGGGGACCTCTTCCAGAACCCGGACCGCCTCGCGCAGTCGGGACCTGAGCTCGTCGTCGATCAGTGTGTCGGAATGCCACACCCCATCGGCGGCGGACACCTCGATGCCTGTTCGCTCGTCCCGCAGCCCGGCGTAATACGCGAGTTCGGCGATCACATATCTAATCTGCGCTTCGGTAAGGCCCTGGGAAATCGCTTCTTGCGTCCACTTGGCGACGATTCCGGCGTCGTTCATCTTGACGAACCACTCCGACTTCGCCCGAATGTGGGCGCTGCACTCCATCATCTGAAGTTCTCGCAGTGTCCGGGGCTCCGCGAACGATATTGCTCGGGAAGAATAAAACGGCAGCGGAAAAGCGGACGAGTCAGTCATTTCTCTCGGTTCCCCCAGTTGATGTGCGATGGCGGGCAGAGTACTTCAGCACACCGACAACGGCAGTGGCAGCCCAGCCGCGGCACGCCCTGGAGTGCATGCCGGCGCCGACGGCAGGCCGGAGCGAGACCCCGTCCCCCGTACGGACGCGCATCGCACGCGGACGCGGCGGTCCGGACGCAACATGGAACGCACGGCGCGCACCGGATGCGGGCAGTCCATACCGGCCCGACCTGCAACTGCCGTGCCGACACGCCCGAGAATCACCCGAACACCACACCCCGGCACAGGTCTCATCTCATATCTGAGATAGCCTTTCGCCATGTCAGACGATTACCTCGTACGCATCGGCAAGCTCATCCGTGACGCCCGTCAGCATCGGGGCTGGACACAGAGTCATCTCGCCGAGGCGCTCGCCACCAGCCAGAGCGCCGTGAACCGCATCGAGCGCGGCAATCAAAACATCAGCCTTGAGATGATCGCGCGCATCGGTGAGGCACTCGACAGCGAGATCGTGTCGCTCGGCTACGCCGGGCCCATGCACCTGCGGGTGGTCGGTGGCCGCCGGCTCTCGGGCTCCATCGACGTCAAGACGAGCAAGAACGCGTGCGTGGCACTCCTCTGCGCCTCGCTGCTCAACAAGGGCCGTACGGTGCTGCGCAGGGTGGCCCGGATCGAGGAGGTCTACCGCCTCCTGGAGGTGCTGAACTCCATAGGCGTGCGGACCCGGTGGATCAACGAGGGAACAGATCTGGAGATAGTCCCGCCCGCCCGGCTCGACATGGACGCCATCGACGCGGACGCCGCCCGCCGGACCCGTTCCATCATCATGTTCCTCGGCCCGCTGCTGCACCGCATGGACCGGTTCAAGCTCCCGTACGCGGGCGGCTGCGACCTCGGTACGCGGACCATCGAGCCGCACATGATCGCACTGCGCCGCTTCGGTCTGGAGATCGCCGCGACCGAGGGCATCTACCACGCCCAGGTCGACCACTCGGTCACCCCCGGCCGCCCCATCGTGCTGACCGAGCGCGGCGACACCGTGACCGAGAACGCGCTGCTGGCCGCCGCCCGGCACGACGGCAGGACCGTCATCCGCAACGCCTCCTCCAACTACATGGTCCAGGACCTCTGCTTCTTCCTGGAGGCGCTCGGTATACGCGTGGACGGCATCGGTACGACCACACTGACCGTCCATGGGGTTCCGTACATAGACGTGGACGTCGACTACTCCCCCTCCGAGGACCCGGTCGAGGCGATGAGCCTCCTCGCCGCCGCCGTGGTGACGGAGTCCCAACTGACGATCCGCCGGGTGCCGATCGAGTTCCTGGAGATCGAACTCGCGGTACTGGAGGAGATGGGCGTCGACTGCGACCGCACGACGGAGTACGCCGCCGACAACGGCCGCACCCGCCTGGTCGACCTCACGGTCCGGCCCTCCAAGCTGGAGGCCCCGATCGACAAGATCCACCCCATGCCGTTCCCCGGGCTCAACATCGACAACGTGCCCTTCTTCGCGGCGATCGCCGCCTCGGCCCAGGGCCAGACCCTCATCCACGACTGGGTCTACGACAACCGGGCCATCTACCTCACCGACCTGAACCGCCTCGGCGGCAGGCTCCAACTCCTCGACCCCCACCGGGTACTGGTCGAGGGCCCGACCCGCTGGCGCGCCGCCGAGATGATGTGCCCGCCGGCCCTGCGGCCCGCCGTGGTGGTGCTGCTCGCCATGATGGCGGCGGAAGGCACTTCCGTACTGCGCAACGTGTATGTCATCAACCGCGGTTACGAGGAGCTGGCGGAGCGGCTCAACTCCGTGGGTGCGCAGATCGAGATCTTCCGGGACATCTGACCGGCGGGGTGTCGCGCCCCTTGGGGTCAAGGGGCACGACACCTCAACATGCCCGCTGACCTGCGGATACTCACCTTCACGACCCTCCAATGATCACTGTTGTTTTTCAGCACCTTGTGCAACGCACGTGCAAGATGATCTCGAATTGCTGACGGCACGTCAGAGATGTCTGAGCACCTGTCAGCCGTCACGGAGGGTTGTCGCCGAAGTGGCCTCGCAACGTCCGATGTCGGTCGTGTCACGCCGACCGCACCGGCGGACGTGGCCTGCTGCTCGTCGCCGCTCTCTCCGACCGGTGGGAATGCGTCCCCCACCCACCCGGCGGCAAGTCCGTCCGGGCCGAGTTGTCGGCGCCTTGAACAGTGTGTGGCCACGCCTGGTGGGGTTTGCTGCTCGGGCGACAAGACCGGCAATGCGTATCTACGAAGCCCTCCGAGCCCACGACCACTGACGGCCTTCCTCCTGCCCAACGCTGCAGTAGGACCGGCAGGTTCGGTGCGCCGTCAGGTGACCTGAACCGGTGGGTTCGATACTTCGGGCAGCTACGATCTTCCTCAGCGCAGTCGACGGGTCTCAGGAACCCATCCCTTGCGATGGGCCCTCCGGTCCTGACGTCCGGGTGCTGATCACACCGGATGCCAGGGGTCGAGCCCTGTGCTTGTCACAGGGTGGCGGAGGGATACAGCGGCCGCCCGTGCAGGGGCGGTGGAACAGCTCAAGGTGAGGCTCGTCGGCTGCGTCTCACCGACGGGGGACGGGGCGGTTCGATGACGACGGCAGACGACTTCGCGGATCTCAGCCCCGCGGAGTTCCTCCAGGCGGTGGTCAGCGGCTCGATCTACCCGTACACCGAGCACCGGATACCCAAACCTCGTGGCGGACTTCGGACCTTGCACGCCCCCATCCCCCGGTTGTCGTGGATGCAGCAGGAGATCCTGGCCCGTCTTGGCACTCTTCCAGCCAGGTTCCAGCCACACCCGGCAGCGTTCGCGTATCGACGGGGCCGCTCGGTCGTGGACTGCTCGGCAGTCCATCTGCGGGCCCACACCGTGATCCGCCTGGACATTGCCGACTTCTTCGGGAGCATCCGGGAGCGGCATGTCCACGCGGCCCTGAAGGACGCGTGGCCCCGCACGGCGGGACCTGAGTACCGGATCGAACTCGTGGAGGACGACGACGGCTGCCCGGAGATCGGCCTGCGCCGTGTCGGCCGCACCCTCGGTGCGTACACCACGGCCCGGCTGGTCACCGTGCCACCGCCTGCGTCGAACCAGACCTGGACGAACCGTGGCACCGGACACCGCGACGTGTACCTGGAGACCACCGGGCAGCACTTCTCCGTCCGCCGGCCCGCCCTGGTCCACAAGCACACCCGCGAGGGCTTCCTGCCGCAGGGCGCTCCCACCAGTGGGTATCTGTCGAACATCGTCATGCGCGACGTCGACGAGGTCGTCTCGCACCGGGCCGAGTCCTTGGGGTTGCGCTACACCCGCTACAGCGACGACATGTACTTCTCCAGCCGTGGTCCCGTGCCCCACGACCGCGTGGACCGTCTCGTCGCCGAGGTGAAGAGGGCCCTGGAACCGCTGGGCATGAGACTCAACGCGAAGAAGACCTATGTGGCTCGCCCCGGTGCTCGCCGGAGCGTACTGGGCATCGTCGTCGACGGCCCCACTCCTCGCCTGACGCGCGCGTACAAGCGCCGCATCACCATGCATGTGCGAGGGGCCGCGTCGTTCGGTGTCGTGCAGCATTGCCATCATCAGAAGTTCGGAGATCTGGCCGAGCTGGACGCTCATGTCACCGGGCTGCTGTCCTTCGCGCACATGGTCGAACCCGGCTGGGCCGGAGAACAGCTCGCGGCCTGGAAGCGGCTGCGTGAAATTCCGCTGGAGCACGAAGAACCGGTGATCGCGCAGTACGGGCTGGATCTTCCTTGGGACGAGGAGGTCGAGGTCTCTCAGGCGGACCTGGCCAAGGCGTCGATCGACGATCTCGTCCGAGGTGCCCAGCGCTATCGCTCGTCCGCCGACTACGTGCAGATGCTCGAGTTCGTCGGACGCTTCAAACGGTACGCCCCGTTCAATGCGATGGTGGTCCACATCCAGAGGCCGGGCGCGCGTTACGTCCTGTCCTCCTCGGAGTGGAAGTCGAAGTACCGGCGGGTACTCAGACCCGGTGCCCAACCGCTGTTGATCTTCCAGCCCCGGGGGCCCTACATGCTCGTGTACGACGTCGGGGACACAGAAGCCCTGCCGGGAGCCCGGGCGCTGCCCAAGGAGGTCACCGCTCCTGTGTCGGTGTCATCGCGGGCCGGTGAGAAGGAAGTCGCCGAGGTCTGGCACCACACGGAGTCGAACCTGGCGCCCCTGGGAATCCGGCTGACCTTGGTCGACCACGCGGCCTCCTCCTGCGGGCGCACGTACCCGAGCAGGTCCGGCGGTTTCGTCGGGCGTCCTGGCAGCAGGCCCGGGGATCGACCGGAGACGTACCCGACGCTGTTCGAGATCGAGGTCAACCGGAATCTGCCCCTGCTGGACCGGTACGCCACGCTGGCCCATGAGCTCGGGCACCTGTTCTGCGGACACCTCGGCGCAGGTCCTGGGGAGACCTGGCCCGACCGTCGGTTGCGGCCCCGCTCGGACGAGGAACGCGCCACGGCCCATGCCCGCAACGAGGTCGAGGCCGAGTCCATCGCCTACATGGTCCTCAGGCGGCTGGACCCGGATGTCCAGATGGGCGACTACATCACCGGACACCTCGGCCCCGACCAGCAGGTCCCCGACAGCGTCGCCCTCAACCTCACGTTCAAGGCCGCCGGCCTGATCATCGAGATGGGGAGGAAACGCGTCCCTGCCACCAGGCTCCAGAAATCGAAGAAGTGATCAGGGTACCCACCCTGGATGCGTCGAACCTCTGCGAGTTCGGTCTCGGACGTCGGATCAACCGTCCACTCGCCGCCGGTAGCGCCAGATCTGCCGCAGCAGCAGAGCCTCCATGCCCGGTGGGACTCGAGCTCCGCATCAGGAATGGTCTCCCGGCCGAGCCCCTGATGGACCATGAGAACGACAGAATCTCCTGCCTGCCGTGCCCTCAGACACGCATCCCCAGCTTCAGGGCAGCTTCGCGGGCCTTCTCGTCGGCCATGGCGATGAGTCGCTTCCGGCCGCCGTGGGTCTGGAAGTCCGCCTGCGACTTGGCCAGGAGGACTTCCGCCCGCTCCGTCAGTTTGTGCGCTGCGTTCAGTGTCTTGATGCGGTCCTTGGTATACCGGTTGGACGGCAGCGCGTGAACCACACTCGTCTGCGCACGGACGCTAGTGATCAGGCGGCGCACGGTCTGGCGCTGGGCCTCCAGCTCAGCGGCGCGCTGGATCGCGCGCGAGTTCGGGGACTGCCCGTGCCCGGAAGCCACTTGACTCCAGCTGGGCGTCGTCCGGCTCCACCCGGCGGTCCGGTCCTGGCGAGCAGACAGCCGAGACGCTGCCGCGTTCACTGGAGTGATGTGGCCGAGCTCCAGGAGCGAGAACAGCGCGACCCCCCTCTCGTCCGCAAACTTCAGGACACCGGCCGTATAGCCGCCGGACGCGTAGAACAGCAGGTGATGGTGCGCGTCTGCCACCCCCCGCAGTTCTCGGATGGGGCCGACACCGATCGGCTGACCGTAGTGCTTCACCTGCGCAATGGCATCGTGGGCGATCACGTCGATACCCCCGTCCGCGCCGGAACCTGTCACCTGTGCCTCGGCGAAGCCGATACTGCGCATGTGGTCGACGGCGGCGAGCTCGGCGTCCTGCCATGTGCGGATGGTTCTCGCGCGGAACACCCTCTCCTGTGAGCCGGTGCATTCCTTCGCATGCGGAGGCGTGGATGCCCGGCCGGGATTCCCCGGGTGTGCTCGGGAAATCCCGGAGGCGTCGCTGTCGCCCTGCGCGAGGTACGGAGGAGTGCCCGGGCCGTCGTCATCGCCAGGCCGACCGGCGTCGATCAAAGCACGGGCCACCACCGGCGGAAGGGGCTTGAGCTCCATCACCCCCTCTGGGCCGTCGAGCACGACCGCCTCGCCGAACCGCGACTGACTCCCACTCCCCAGGACGGTGAGGGGACGGCGCAGTTCCATGTGTTCCACCTTGAAGGTGCCCCGCCACAGGAGGAGACGCTGACCGGTCAGCGCGCCGTGGAACCGGAGAGTGGTGAAGAGCGACTCGACCCGCTCACCGGGCGCCAGATGCGTCAGCAACTGCTCGGCCTGTGGTGAGTTGCCTACCCAGCCGCTGCCGCGGACAGCAGCGGAGGTACGAGGGTCGCTGCGGAGACTTGACACCATGCCATCTTGCGTCCGTGCAAGCCGAGGGTTCCGGTGCGCAACCTAGTTCCCGGTGCGGAGTGCACCATGGATTCAGCTAATTCTCACGCCAGTTCTCGACCCCAACCCGGTCGTCACCGGGTACGCCAGCCTCTGCCTGCCGCTCCTGAGTCCCAGTGAGGGCCTGGCCCGTCTCCCCTGGACGACCACCATCCTGCGCGCTGTGGATCGAGGCAGCCTTCGATCACGACAACGCCTTCAGTACCCTGCGCGGCACCCACCACGGTCCCGGTCCGGCTGCCCGCCGCTACTGATCGGCGTTTTGGTACGACAGCGCCCTGCGCGCATTGCCGAACACACCGATACGTCTACGCCGGCAACGCGGGGAACACGACCACCGAGCCGTCCTTGTCGCGGGCAATCTCAATCGCCACGTCTGTCGTACGGCTGTTGACTGTGACGCCACGGCCCAGCTGGTGAATCCGATGCGCCGCGCTCATGAGGCGATCTACTTCACCGGTCGTGAAGACGGGCGCCCGCAAGCCGCTCGGGCGTGCCAGCTCCAGTGCCGACAGGCGCACCAGGACACCGGCGATGCTCGACTCCATTTCATCGAGGCGCTGCTGATCGCGCCTGAGTTCGCGGGTGAAGTTCTCGAACGGATTGCCGTCGTTGCTCTGTGCGTGCTCGACGGCCTGGAGGACAACCACCCGCCGCTTCAGCGCGATGGCCAGGGAAGCGAGTTCGAGGTGGGTGCGGAACGTACCGCCATGGTCATCGACGCCGGGGAACGCCTTGGTCAGCGTGCCGAGTTCGACGGCCGCGCCCTCGCGCAGTCCGTCGAGCGCGCCTTGCCACCGGGTAAGGCGGCCGTCGGCCTTGCTCAGCGCCGTGTCGATGGCATGCACCGCCGAGTCAAGTCCCAGGGAGACACCGAGCTTGCCCTGGTCGAGCAGGATGGCCGTGGCTTTGTCGATGGCGCCACGGCAGCCGTCGAGTGTGCTGCGCTCGTCGTCGAGCTTCTCCTCCTGAAGTCGCTCAAGCAGTTCCGTGATGTGTTCGATGGCCTGTTGGCGCCTGCGGTCGGCGTGCGCGCTCACTCCCACCGCCACGGCCATGAGCACGAGCGGAGCGGCCACGGTGAGCGCCGTGCCGCCGCCGGCCGCGGCACCGGCGGTCGCACCGGCCCCGCCGACCGTGCCCGCCGCTGCCGCGCCTCCGACCGGCACAAATCGCGCTTTGGAAGCGATCCTGCCCGTCGAATTCACGAGCTCACCGTAGATGCCGCCGACCGCCCCCTTCGGCACCATCGGGCGGACGATGCCCTGCCCGAACTGGGCGGCGACCCTCGCCGGGACCACCATGCAATACAGATTCTCGCCGGAAGCGGTCGCTCTGGCCGCCGTAAGGGAACTTCGCGTCGATTGCGTGATGAACTGTGACAGGTGCTGCGCCAGGGGACTCGCGGCGTCGAGCGGGATGCCACGGCCTCGGTCGATCTTGTCGGGCAGCGGATGTACCTCAAGTGTGACGATCGGCTCGTCGGCCAGAGCGGCCAGCACTCCGCGCAGTTCAGCCAGGCGTTCAGCTGTCATCGACTCGCCCGCGGCCAATCCCGGCACTCGGACGTCAGCGGTCGCCAGCGTCCACACCGGCACGGTCGTCTTGCGGTCGTCAGTCATCGTCTCCCCCCTTGTTCCCGACAACAGCCTACGTCTGACATCGAATGCGACGATCCCAACCCGCGAATCCGCCCATCCGTCCAACCCCTCCAGATGCCGGGGCAACCGGCTCCCCTGCCAGCCCAGCACCAGCCGCTGCCGGGCGCGGGTGATCACGACGTAGTACGCCATGCGCAGGGTCGCCGCCGTGGGGTCGGTGGCGGAGTCGGATTCCGTGTCGGCGATCCACTGCTCGTTCGAAGTCCGACTCTGGGCGACGTGCCGCCAGCTCACTGTCCGCCCGTCGCCGTCTTCGTCCCTCCGCCATGCTGGGTCACCCGAGGACGGCATCGCATTCGGACGGCTCCGTGAGTGAACGCCGGATCAGTGGACTTACTCGCCCACACGTACGCCTCGCCGGGCTGAAGCTGCGCCATCTGCTCAGAACGCAGGTTGGCGAAGGCGGTGTTTGCCTTCTGGAGGTGCTTCAACCAGGCCGGCGAGGTGAACTTGTGCAGGATGACGTGGTCGGAGAGTTCGATCAGGGAGATCGGTACAGAGGGCGGGTCCTGGCTGGCGACCAGGATGCTCATTCCCTTGTGGCGCATCTCGCGGACGGTCTCGACCAGGCCAGCGACGAGGTCCGGGCTGTCGATGTACTTGTGCGCTTCGTCGAAGACGACCAGCTTATTGAAGTGTTCGTCCCCGCTGCGCGCCTCGGCGAACAGCTGCATCAAGACGACGAAGAGACCGAGTGCTTCGTCCTTCTCGATGTACTCGTCGCGGAGGTCAACGATGATCAGCCGGCCGGGTCGGATGAGGCTGGTGAGCCGGGCATTGTCGTCGATGTAGTCCTCAGCGAGGTTGAGCCGCTCCTGAGCCAGTTGCTTGACGTGGTCGGGCATATCGGAATCGGCCACGCCCTGCCGGATGACTCCGAGGTACAGGTGGTTGCGGTTCGACTTCATGATGCGGGTCAGCTGCCGGATGTACGTTGACTGGTTGCCGACCGCTCCCATGAGGAAGCGCCAGTGGGATGCCTGGAGTTCGCCGGAGGAGAAGGCGAGCGGCTGGACGTCGATGCCGGGGAATTCCCGTCGGCGGTCAGCGACCTGGTCGGCGGGGGCGAGTAGCAGCACGTCCGACAGCGATTGGGGGGCGGCTCCGTAGCGCTCCTTCAGGACCTGGAGCTGCGCCTGGTCATCATTTGGGCGCGCCATCGAAGTGAACTCCGGTGCGTAGTCCATGGTGCGGCTGTAGTGGAACACCACGGTCGCGAGAGGGCGGGGAAGTTCGTTGACCGGCGGTGCGGGCAGCGAGGCCATCTCGATGATGCTGCCCAGGGTGTAACTCTTGCCGCCTCCTTGTACGCCGAAGAGGCTGATGGTGTGGGTTTCGTCGAGATCGACCGCGACTTTCCGGCCGGCTACTTCGCCGAGTACACCGTGTTGCGGAGAGGGGCGGGTGACGCCGAGGAAGATTTCAGGGAGGCCACCTGGTGAAGCCGATCCCGGTGTGACAGAGGTGGGCTGGGCAGCGATGGTCGGCGACTCGTGGAAGCCCTGACTTTCAGGGACGGTGCCCGTCCGCAGCGGATTTCCGGTACCGCCCGGAGGAGGAGCAGCCGATGAGGTTCCTTCCGAAGAGGGAGACACCGGGACCGCCCCCGCCACGTCGGAAGCAGGCACGGTCAAAGTTGCCACCGACTGGGCCGGACCTGTCTCACGGCCCGCACGCTCAGGTGCGGTGAGTGGCCTGGTCTCGTTGCCGTTCCCAACCTCGTCCGTATCGAGGATGGTCACTGCCGTGCCCCCGCCGGCCTGCCCGCGGTCTTCCTCTTGGGCATCTTTGGCATCCTGTACGTCAGGTGCCCGGAACTCGGCGTCGGAGAGCCGTGGCACAGCCAACTGCGACATTGCCAGGGTGGGAGCGGTGGCCGCTCCGTCCTCCTCCTCAACGGCTAGGTCCGTGGGCGCGGGTACGCCCGGCCGAACAGTGGGAATCGCATTGATCAGCTCGGTGATCAGATCGCTGCCGATGCGGTGGAACTCCACCTCGTCGTCGAGTTCGCGGTCGGTCCCCTCGCGTGCGAGGTCGAAGATCAGGCCGCTGCGGGTGAAGTGAAGGGCGTAGCCGTCGTCAAGGCTGTCGAGCAGGGCGTGGGCCGCCGTCCTGGGGGCGTGCCCCATGGTCCCGTGGCGTGCCGCCCGCTCCAGGTAGAAACGGAGCATGGAGCCGAGAGCCAGGTTCTTGACCGGTCGGTCCACCCGGTCTGGGGTGATGTGGGCCGGGTCGAAGGACTCGGTGAGGACGGTCTGGCTCCGTCCGAGCTGCTGAGTGACCTTGGTCTTGAGGCGCTGGTAGGCGCCGATGTCGTCGAGCGCGGTGTAGCACTTGACCTCGACGAGGCGGCAGGTGATGGTCCGGGTCCGCGCGTCGAGGTGGAACAGGGCGAGGTCGCTGCGCTGGAAGGAGAGGGCGTCGCCGAGTTCCCGGGCCTGACGGCGGACTTCGGCGTACAGCTCGGGGTGGGCGTCCAGGGGGACGACGATCTGGTTGCGCAGGGCGTCCTGGTAGTCCAGGTAGAGGCGGGCCAGGGCCAGGCCGAGCACTTCGGTGCGCTGGGTGGGGGCGGTGGAGGCCAGC
Source organism: Streptomyces sp. NPDC102437 (assembly GCF_044765565.1). Classification (NCBI taxonomy): domain Bacteria; kingdom Bacillati; phylum Actinomycetota; class Actinomycetes; order Kitasatosporales; family Streptomycetaceae; genus Streptomyces; species Streptomyces sp. NPDC102437. Next base: position 254,870 of record NZ_JBIWKI010000009.1, read on the forward strand.
TTGAAGGCGAGGTTGCCGGAGAGCAGGCGCAGTTGCTCGAAGAAGGTGTTGAGGTGGCGCTGTTCGACGTCGAGCCCGTGCTGCTGGGCGGTCGGCCCGAGCAAGGTGCGCAGTTCGTCGACCGAGTTCGAGCTGACCATAATCTGGTGGCCGAGGCCACTGTCCAGCGAGGGCGCGTAGTCGATGACGTACTCGGGTCGGTCGTGTTGTCCGGCGTGGTCGAAGTACTCCAGGCCGAGGGTCCTGTCGATGGTGACGACCCAGTCGCCGACCTGGTGGGCCTGGTAGAGCAGGGCCCGGTCGGTGGTGTCGAGGGAAAGGACGGTGCACGGCACATGGCGCGGCGCCTGTCCCGCGGTAGCGACGTTGGCCGCGGCGCCGGCGAGGAGTCCGGGCAGCCGGCTCAGGAGAGTGGCAAGGTCCTCCGCGTCCTCTGCGGGCAGGGCGATGCCGTGGCGTGGCATGGTCCGCCACACGATCTGCTGCTCGCTGTTCTCGTACGTGAAGGACGTCGGCTGTACCAGGCCGTGGACCGGGGCGTGCGCGATGTCGTGCCGTGTGACGGAACCGTGCTGTTCCCCGCCGAAGGCGTCGATGAGCACGGTCAGATGGGCGTCGAACTCGGCTCCGGGTTCGCTGAACTCCTCCATCGAGCGGACGGAGTAGACGAGTTTCGCGCTCCGGGTGCCTTCCGCGGCGTGCAGGAAAGCCTCCGCCTCGGTGGAGGTGAACTGACTCTGCGCGCTGATCAGTTCACCCAGCGCCGCACCGGACTCGGGCGCTTCCGGGCCGGACACGCACAGCCGAATGTCGTAAGTGAGGTCCCGGGTGGGGGTGCGGCGCTGCAGTTCGAGGAGGGCGTCGGCGACGATCTCCGCGCGGCCTGCGTTGACGACGTTCATGACCAGGGTGCGGACGTAGGGGTGGAGGCGTACGTACCGCTCGATCCGGTCGGCGAGCGCCGTACCGGACAACGCACCGGCTCCGCCCGCCGCACGAGGGCCGGCGGCCGGGATGTGCAGCGCTGTGGTGAGCCGGCCGAGCAGGCCACGGGGGTCGGCGGTCTCGCTGGGCAGGTAGGCGGCCCAGTATGGGGTGAGGTTGTCCGCAGCTGTCATGAGTCGGCCGTCCTGGCGCCGAACGGCGAACGGGAAACCCAGGGGTGAGAGGGCCTGAAGGAAGGAGTCGCGCGCGGCGATGACCCGGCGCTTGTCCTCGCCGGCAAGGCGCGCGGCCCAGTCCCGGCCCAGGGCCGACCAGGTCGCTAGCCAGAGTGCGCGAAGGGGGTGCGTCGGGGCGACAAGCAGAACGGTCTCGCGCCCGCCGAGACCGTCGGTGAGGGTGACGGCAGCGCAGTCGCCCTGCTGAATGCGGGCCAGCGCCACGAGCGCGGCGCCCCGGGCGCCGTCACCAGCCCGTTCCGCCTGAAGCGACTGGGCTTCCACCAGTTCCGCGTACGCCTCGGTGTAGGCGACCAGTTCGTCCCGGACCGCCTCGAAGTCGGCAGCCTCGCTGACCAGAAGATGATCAGGATTGGCAGGTTCTCCCGCCTGGCCGCACAGGGCGGCGAAATAGACGTGGCGCGTTGCGAGGTAGCGGTCGTAGGCCTCGGCAGCCCGCCCAGTCAGGGCGAGGGACAAGTCCTCCTCGTTACCCTCGGGGGTCTCGCTGGTGCCGTCGGGGCGCAGTACGAGCCGGCGCAGGGAGGTGTCCTGGGGGCGGGCGAGTAGGTCCTGCTGGAGTTGCACGAGCAGCGGGGAGAGCCGGATCTCTGCGCTTCCCGCCATGTGGATCCGGGCGTTGAGGACGCGCAAAGGGCTGCGCGCCGAAGTGGTCTTCCAGCGGACGTCCGTCAGGTTGACACGGGCCGGATCGTCCCCGGCGGTCAGCGCGTCGAACTGCAGTGAGCGCAGCGCCTGGGTGACGCCGTCATAGCGCCCGGCACTGCGCTCCGGCGGCTCCTCGGTCTCCCCCTCGGTGACGACGTAGAAGCGTTCGCTCTCGCCGCCGGGCAGGTCATGTGTACCAGGGGCGATGTCGAGAGCGTCACCGGAGGCGTCGAGCGGGGTGATTTTGAGGTAGTGCCACCCTTCCTCCCAGTCGATCTTGTTCAGGCGGCGCAGCGGTGGTGTCTTGTAATCAGGCTTGGCCCGGGTTCCCTTGACAACGTGCGCGATCCGCCCGATCGGTCCGCCGCTCTCCGAGACGATCTCCACGCGGAAGCGTTCAAGACCCTCCACCTTGAGGGGGGATGGTTCGACGGTGAACCTGGCTGTCAGCTCTCGAACGCCCTTGTCTCCGGCAAGCAGGTAGGGCTGCCCCACGATGGCTTCGAGTGCCGGGTGGGCCTGGAGCTCCTCGGGGTTGTCGCCGGCGGCGGGCAGGCCGAGTTCGCGTACTTCGATGGAGACGGTGGCGCGGCGCCGTTCATCGACGCGCCAGTTCCCGAAGGAGAGCGTCCAGTTCTCCCGGTCGACGACGATGCGACGGGTCCATGTCGCCGGGTCCTCCAGGCCGCAGCGGGTGGCGAATCCCGCGAGCCTTCCGGCGAAGTCCGCGTCGGTCAGCCCCAGATCGAGGACGCGCTGACGCTCCGAGCGGCTGGAGGTGGTGAGTTTGTCGACCAGCTTTCGGTTCCGCTCCGCCCGGTCCTTGACGAGCGACGGGTCGGCGTACAGCTCGAAGTCGGGTACCAGGCCGAAGTGGTAGACGGCGGCCCCTGCGACCTGGTCGCGGTAGTCGTTGGTCCGGAGCGTCAGCAGGTACAGGGCGACGGCTCGGTCGCCCGTCCGGTGCCCGGGTCTGTCGCGGAGTACGGCGAGCAGCTCGTCGACACCGGGCCGCAGCCGGTCCGGTACCTGGTCGAGAAGGTGGTCGGCCAGCTGGCCGTAGGCGTCGCCGAGGGGTACTTCCTCGAAGGTCGCGATGCCGAAGGAGTCCTCGGCACTAACCCGGGTGCCCGGGGGGACGAAGACGAGGAGCGGTCCGGGCAGGCTGTTCCCGTTCTCGTCGTCGCTTTCAGTGCGGTTGCGAAGCTCGACCAGTTTGGTGCTGGTGACGACGGTGTCGTGGTGCGGCTGTTCGGGAGCGAGGTCGTCGGCGGTACCCAGAACACAGATGGTGGCGGCGGGCCCGAGCGCTCCCCGGAGGCGGCGAACCAGCGCGGCCGCCAGCTCGGTCTCCAGCTCGGTGACCCGCATGCAGTGCCCGGCGCCCCGCTCGCCGACCAGCTTGGCCAGGCGCGGTACGAGGACGCCTTCGAGGGCTTCGCGGAGGTCCTTCGCGGTGGGCTCCGCAAGGCCGGTGGTGCCCATCAGTCCGTCGCCCCCGTCGCTGCGGCCCCGATGATGTACCGGGGGGTGATGGTCTGCGTCAGATAGGCATCCGACATGTCCTGGTAGTAGCCGATCTCGCGTAGTCGGTTGAGGAAAGCCACTGCGTTGGCCCGCAGTGCGGCCTGGTCGTCCAGGTGGGCGCCGGAGAAGCCGTCGCCGTCCGGCAGTTGGTCGATGTGGAGTCCGTACCGTTCGCGCAGCAGAGTGAGGAACTCGTCCACACGCATGGGCGCGGTACGCAGATTGCCGGTGTTGTCGTCCGCCTCCCTCAGGAGCGACACCTGGAGGAGTACTTCGAGCAGGCGCGCGTCCAGGACGAATCGTCGGACGGCGCTGTCGCGTCTGCCGCGCGGCTGGGCGAGCAGGGCACCGGGCCGGTGCTTGAGCAGCATGGAGTCGAGGCAGTCGATGAAGTAGCTGCGGTAGTAGCTGCCCTTGTAGTGCATCAGCATCTCGATGTACTCGTCGAAGGCGTTGAGCCCGAGCTGGGTGATCTGCTTCAGCTCCGGGGGAAGGTCCTTCTCCTCGTCCCGTACGCGGGTGGCGCGCTGAAGGAAGAACGCCTCACGTTCCTTGGGATGGGTGGAGAGCCGCCGCAGGACCTCGACCGGGGTGAAGTAGCTCCGGCCGACGGGCGGGGCCAGCTTCTGACTCTTGACGAGGTCCTCGGAGAACTCGTCGAGCTTCTTGATCTGATAGGTCGCCTGGATGAACCGCGTGATCCGCCCGTACCAAATGCCGGCGCTACGCTCGGCGAGCGCAGCCGCCGGGGTGCCGGGCACGCCGTCGACGTCGACGAAGAGCCGGACGCGGTGCGGGCAGCGGTCCGCCGTCGGCGTGTCCTGATGCCCGGTCCGGCAGGTGGCGGGCGCCGATCCGGCCTCGATCACGGCGGGCAGCAGCTTCATCATCCGCAGGTGGTAGAGGGCCAGGTGAAAGGCGAAGAGGATCTTCAGGTAGTCCACGAGGACGGTCCGGGGCATGTGGTCCTGGTGGTAAAGCAGCCACAGGACGTCCCGGCACAGCTGGCGGGACGGTTCGGCGCACAGGGCGGGGTAGGGGGTGCGGGGGCGGGTGGTGTCGGGCCGGTCCCGCATCTGTCCGCCCGCCTGTTCCACCAGGTGGAGCAGCGCCTGAGTCTCCACGTCGGTGTCCGTCCCCGGAGTGATCTCCGCAGTGGCGCGGTCGACGTCGGAGAAGAAGAACTCGCGGAGCTGTTCCAAGGCCCCCTCCTCGGTGGCGAGCATCTCGTACAGCTGCTCGTCGGCTCCGTACGGGCGGGACTTGCGCTTGTTGCGGAACCGGTAGGTGAGACCGTGCAGCGGCCTGGGGCCAGCCACGGCCTCGGTGGCCCTGCCCCGGTTGACCATGTCGAGGAGATGAGTGGAGGCCCACCGGGTGGTGGTCTCCCGGTCGAAGCCGTCGAAGACTTCCGGGTGGTCCAGGAACAGCTTGACGAAGACTTCGACCTTGAGCTCGTTGGAGCGGTTGATCTTGCTGGGCATGCCCTGGTGCCACAGGCGGGCGAACAGCCCGGTCAGGACACGGTCCATATCCAATGTCTTGTAGTCGAGCCGCTCTTCCTGGCCCTACTGCTGATCGTGCTGGGGAGCACCCTCCCTGCCGCCCCACGCGTCCTCGCCCGCATCCGGTCCCACTGGCAGCTCGTCAGCCTCTACCCCCTGTGGCGCACCCTCACCGACGCCGTCCCGGAGACCCGGCTCGACACCCCGCCAAGCCGCGCCGCCGACGCCACCAACCCGCTGCGTACGCATGACCGGCTGTACCGGCGCACCATCGAGATCCGCGACTCGATCCTCACTCTCGCCGACTACGCACCGGCGGAACTGCGCGGACGCTCCTACGACCACGCCACCTCCCTCGGCTTCATCGGCGCCCACGCCGACATCACCGCCGAGGCCTGCTGGCTCGCCGTAGCCCGCGAGGAACGGCTCCGCGGCACGACCACTGGCTCCGGCGAACCCATGCCCCCCGCCAGCGGAGGCCGCGACCTCGCCACCGAGATCCGCGCCCTCACCACGCTCAGCACCGCCTACCGCTCCCGCGCCACGCAGGACTTCCTCCGCGCACACCTTGAGGAGACACCGGCATGACCACCGCCACCCAGCTTCCACCCACCGCCGCTGTTCCTGCCGAGAGGCGATCCGCCCGCCTCGTCACCGAGGTCCTGGCGCCCGCCAACCTGGTCATCGGCGTCCTGCTGGTCATAGGCTGGCACTCCACCAACTCCCTTGCGGGTGCGGGCTGGGGCCTGCTGGCAGCGCCTTCTGCGGCGGCCTGCCGATCGCCTACATCGTCGCCGGAGTCCGCCGTGGCCGCTGGACGGACAAGCACCTCAAGGTTCGTTCCCAGCGGTGGACACCGCTCTTCGTCACCCTCAGTTCCGTCCTCGTCGGCACGGGCCTGCTCCTGGCGCTCGACGCGCCCCGCGAGGTCGTCGCCCTGGTCGCCGCCATGATCGCCGGCCTGCTGCTGACCATGGCGGTCACCGTCTGGTGGAAGGTCAGTGTCCACACCGCCGTCGCCTCCGGCGTCGCCGTCGTCATCACCGTCGCCTACGGCTGGTGGGCCGCCCTCCTCTTCCTCGGCGTCGCCGCCGTCGGCTGGTCCCGTGTCTCCCTCCGCGACCACACCACAGCCCAGGTCATCGCGGGGGCCATCCTGGGCGGCACGGCGGCGGCTGTGGTTTTCGCAGGGCTGCGCTGACCTCCAGCACTTCTTCGAAGCGCTGCCACGCTCCGACCACACGGCTGGTTTACCGTCGCACCTGAATGAGACGGTACATGCCGCTGGCACGGGCGGTGCGCTAGTGTGACGCGGCCGCAGGTCAGGACCATGCTGTAGGACCGCTGGTCAGCAAACTCCCAGCATGAGTCAGGAGCGGCGCACGTGGCGACCAAACTCATCCGTGGGATGGGCAGTTTCTTCAAGACCTGCAGTTGCAAACGGCAGGGCGGATGCGCACACCCCTACGCTATCCGGTTCCGCAACGGAGCGGGGCTCCATGACCGCCTCGCCCGCCGCCAATACCGCTCCTTGAGGAGGCGAGGCACGAAGCGGTCTCAGTCCGGCAAGGTTGCCAGTGCTTCGCGCAGCTCATCGGTTGAGTACCCAGTGCGTAGGGAAATCTCCCGGGGACTGTGAGCATGGAGGACCCAGCGCGCTGCGGGGGCCCACCACTGCGCGACGCTGGCGGGAACGGTGACGGTGGTGTGGGCGGGCGCCGCCCGAGTGTGGTTGTCTCCGTCGCGGGCAAGAGCTGGTGCGGCGTCCGATTCAGGGAGCGTCGTCGAGAAGACAAGTGTCAAACGGTGAGCTTCCCCATGCTCTTTGGACTGCCGACGAGCGCTCCTGAGCCGTGACAACAGATCTTCCAGTTCTTCGGCATCGCATCCGAAACCCTGCAGTCTCTCGGCGGGGAACTCATTGAGTTCGCGTGTCAGGAAGTAAAGCCTCGTGAACTCCGAGTGGGAGAGACTGACGCTGCGGCTGGTTTGCTCGGACATACCGCTCCTCTTATTCCAGGTCCTCGAAGTAGGAGTATCCCTGCTTGGGGGTGAACACGGTGCCCCCGTCACCGTCCACGATGACCACGGCCTCCTTGTCCGGGTCCCAGAAGGCCTCTCGACCATTTCGCAGTCCGTATTTCGGTTCGATGTTGGGTATGCGCTCGTTGATCACTCCGTCGACGTAGAACTTCAGGGCCTTGGGGTCGACTCCTCGCACGTAGTGCGTTCCGTTGCCGTCGGGGCGGAGCGCTTCACCGTTGGCGTGGTCCGCGATCTTCTCCGACTCGGGTTCGAGGTCGTAGGGAGCCAGTCCGAGCGGGTCGGTCAGCCGGATCGGGTTTCGAGGGTACGCATGGTGGTTGTCCGAAGGGGTGAGACCGAGCGGGTCTGGGGTGAGGAATCGAGCCGTTTCCGGGTCGTAGTACCTGAAGTAGTTGTAGTGAAGGCCGCTCTCGGGGTCGGCGTACTGGCCTGGGAAGCGGAGGGGGCAGGTCTCCACGTCGGAGGGGGCAGGGACAGGGGTTCCCCAGAGGGTAGTCCGGTGCTGCCACGTCATTTCGCCGTCTGGGGTGAGCAGTTCGGTGGGCGTCCCCGTGGCATCCGTGACCACGACACGGAAGCGTGAGGTTCCCACTTCGCCGACCGTCTGGGTCAGGGGGCGGTGAGTCTCCGGGGCGTGGTCCCAGGTACAGGTCGCACCGTCCCGGGCGGTCTGTTCCGCGAGGCGGGTCGTATCCCAGGTGAGGGTGAGAGTCGCGCCCTTCGGGTCGGTCTTGCCGATGCGGCGGCCCAGGGGGTCATAGGAGTACGTCCACGTCTCGCCGTCCGGCGTCACGACCCGCGTGAGCTTGTCCTCGACACTCCACGCGTAGGCCCACGTCCGGGTCTGACCGTTGAGCAGCTTGCGGGTCTTACGGATCAGGCGGCCCGCGGCGTCGTGTTCGTACACGGTGCGGCCCGCCTTGCGGACCAGGGTTCCGGTGAACTCCCTCTCACCAGAGGCTTCCTGTCCTGGAGCCGAGGCGTGGGTTTGGTTCCCGGCCGCGTCGTAGGCGTATCGCTCGGTCCAGCCGTGCGCTTGTACACCCGTGACCCGGCCGACCGGGTCCAGGGTGAAGTGGCGTGTACCGGACGTGAGTTCGCGAATCTGAGCGACGTAGCCGTCGGGCCGGTAGGCGTAGGTGCGGTGTTGGATGAGGTCATCGGCGGCGGAAGTAACCGTCTGTGCGGTGATTCGGCCGGTGCCATCCCAGCGTTGGCTGAGGGTGACACCGCCGACGGCACGCTGTGTCTCGTGACCGGTGGCGTCGTGGGTGAAGGTAAGGGTGTTGCCCGCCGTCGTGAGGGTCAGGGGTCGGTCGGCGGCGTCGTACGTCCATGTCGATGCCAGCCCGGACGGCGTCGTGCGAGTCAAACGGTTGCCCACCGCGTCGTAGGTGGAGGTGATCGTGCGGCCATTGACCGTCTCCGCCAGGACTCGTCCCAGGGGGTCCCGTTCCAGGGTCAGGACCGCGTCGCTGTTGGAGGCTCGGGCGAGGGCCCCTCGCGTACCGTAGGCGAAGGTCGTCAGTTCGTCCGTCGTCCCGTCCTGCTGGGTGAGCACCCGCCCCATCGCGTCATGTGTGTATCGCAGCGTCTGGCCAAGCGCATTCGTCCGGGCGGTGAGGCGGCCCGCCGCGTCGCGCTCGTAGGAGCGGGTCACCCCGTTGAAGTCCGTCTCGGCGACCAGGCGGCCGGCGGTGTCGTACTCATAGCGCCATTCATGCCCCAGGGGGTTGGTGACGGTCACCAGGCGCAGTTCGGTGTCGTAGGCGAAGGCGTAGTGGGCGCCGTCGGGGTCGGTGCGGGTGGCGGGCAGGTCGAAGTGGGTGTAGGTGTACTCGGTGGTATGACCGGCCTGGTTGGTGTGTTTGGCGAGGTTGCCCTCGCAGTCCCACTTCCATTCCTCGCGAGTGCCGTCAGGGTGCTCGCGCCAGGCGGGCTTACCCTCGATGGTCCAGCCGAAGTGGGTGGTGCGGCCGAGCGGGTCGGTGAGGGCGGTGACGCGGCCGTGGGGGCCGCGGCGGACGTGGGTGGTGTGACCCAGGGGGTCAGTGACCGTCACCGGGAGCCCCGCCGCGCCCGTCGTCACTGTCGTCGTGCGCCCGAGCACGTCCGTGACTGAGGTGAGGTGGCCCGCCTCGTCGTACGTCCAGTGCGTAGTAGCGCCCGTCGGGTCCGTGGTGGAGGTGCGTGCGCCGCGGCCATCGTAGGTGTGGCGCCATTCCACACCATCGGGCTCGCGGATCTCCAGCGGGAAACCGTTCTCGTCGTAGACCGCCTCGGCGCTGCTTCCGTCCGGACGCTCGATGTGGGTGAGGTTCCCGTCCTCGTCATACGTGTACCGCGTCGTGTGGCCGAGTGCATCGGTGACGCTGAGAGGGAGGCGGTTGGTCTCGTCCCATTCGGTGCGGGTGGTGTGACCAAGCGGGTCGGTCACCTCGACGACCTTGTGCGCCTCGTTGAGGACGTACGTGGTGACGTTGCCCTGGGAGTCGGTGTAGCGGGTGGTGCGGTGAGCGTCGTCGTAGTGGAAGCGGCCCGAGAGGATGCCGGTCGGCCCCACGGTACGCAGGACGCGACCGCGGTGGTCGTAGACGTAGGCGAACGCGGTGCCGTTGCGGTCCTTCCAGGATGTGATGCGGTGCTCGTCGTAACGGTAGAGTTGCGGCTTGCCGGTGGAGTTGGCGACCTCGATCAGGTCGCCGCTGTCGTCGTAGGTGAAGGCGACGAGCCGGGCGCTGTGTTCATGTTGCTCGCCGTGCAGGAGACGCAGGGCCGTGACGCGATGCAGGGCTGTGTCGGTGTCGACGACGATGCGGTAGCCGCCGGAGTGGGTGATCCGGGTGGGTGCGCCGTGCTCGTCGTACACGAAGTCGATGCGGTCGCCCTCACCGCTGCGGTCGGTGATCGCGTGGAGCGGCAGTTCCGAGCCTCCCACGGGGAGCCGGGCAAAGTGCAGGCGGCGGTTCTCCTCCGGGACGGTGAGGGTGAAGGCGCCGTCCGGTTTGCCGTCCCAGCGCAGCGGCCAGCGCGGGCCGGAGACGGGCAGGGTGGGGGTCTCCGGCTCTGGTACCGGGTATCGCAGCACCATGCCGTCGGCCGCGATGTAGACGAGTCCGGCGTCGTCCAGTTCCAGGCGCTGATCGAGGGTGGCCGCCCAGGTGGGACCGAACCAACCGCCGCACGGGTGTCCGGAGACGTAGTGCCGCTCCAGTACCAGCGGCAGGGCGCCGGGCAGACTGACGTCCGTGGCGGACATGAACATCTCGCCGGTTGCGACGTCGACCGGCTCGCCCTCTCCGCACTTCTCCTTGGTGCACTTGTCGTGCTTGTTCGGCTCGCCGTCGGCACGCCTGGCGGCGCTGCCGTCGCGACGCAGTGCCCGCTCGCGTCCCGCCAGCCGCTGAGCGGCAGTCTTGGCGGTCGAGGCGCCCTTCCGCAGGGCGCCCCCGCCGCCGGTGGCGAGGGCGAGCAGCAGATCCGGGGTGAGCTGGCCGGCGGCACGGCTGGGGTTCCGCTGCCACTCCTCCCAGTTGGTGACGGCCTTGGCGAACTCCTTGGGGTGGTTCGCGGCGTACGCGGCCCCGTCGATCACGCCCGCCAGTTGCAGGCTGGCGCCACCGGGGCCGTCCTCAGCCATGTACTCGAACTGTTTCCACATGTCCTTGGCGCTGTCGCCCATGCCGCCGAAGAAGTCCCCGACGCCCTTCTTGAAGCGGTTCCAGCCCTCGGGCGCGTTGGGGGCCTTCTCGGCCGCCTTGGCGAGCTTGGCCTTGGAGTCGTCGACGACGCCCTGCAGCTCGCTCTCCAGTTTGTCGAGCCGGCGATAGCAAGAGTCCAGCCCGGTGATGGGATCGTCGTCCGGCGGCCGCTCGGGCAGCGTGTCATCCCCGCGGTCGACAGCGGCGTTGTAGGCCCTGACGTTCTCCCAGTACTTCTTCGACGCAGCCCTTACCTCATCCGCATCCTCGATGATCGGCTTGACCCGCTTCTGCACGGAACGCAGCTTGTCGGCGTAGGCGTCCAGAGCGCCCGCCGCGGAAGTGAAGTACTTGCGTGCCGACTCCAGCTCCCTGGGCAGACGCTTGCTCGCGTCCTGGAAGCTACCTGCCGCGGCACCGGTCCACGGCAGCAGGGACAAGTCGGTCAGCTTGTCGTAGCCGTCCTTGAACGCGCCCGCATAGACACGGAGCTTGACGACCAGGTCGTCAATCTTCTCGGGTTTGCCCGGTATGACCTCATCGGGCTTGGCGTGCGGGGGTATGCGCTCAGAAGCGCCGCCCTCCATGGCGTCCTTGTGCGTCATGCGACAGGGCCTTTTCCACCGCCGTCGACCACCCAGCCCTCACCGCCTTCACCGGCCACGCGGTAACGAGGATTGCTGGGTGGATCGCCCGTGATAGCCGAGCCGTCACCACTGCCGCTACCGCCGTCGAGCCACGGCTCCTGGTAGATCTCGGGAGGCGGATCGAAATGAGGCCGGTCTCCATTCTTCCACGCACGCAGGCCGTGTTCGCCCATGGGGAGTTTGGCGATGTTGTCCTCGGTCGGCGCAAAGTTCTCGAGCTGCAGCAGGTCCGCCATCATGTAGGCCGCGATGGCCTGCCGCAGGCCTTCAACGATGGAGTCGGCGTGCTCGGCGAGCCGCCCCATGCCGAAACCCCACTCGGACAGCACGTCCTTGGCCGGCTTCTCGATGTCGACGGTGGCCGCGTTCTGGATTCCCTGAGCCATAGACTTCCAGTCATGCTTGATCTTGTGCGCCGCGACGACAGACTCCTCCATCGGCGTCATGATCTTGCGCACCTCAGCGATCTCGATCCTGTAGCCATCCCCCGGCGCAGGCCCGTCCGCTCCGCCCCCTGCCATGTCTACTCCCCCTCCACCTCTGCCGGTTCCTCCAGCATCGCGGCCTCCAACAAGAACGGGTTCGGCCCCAACAGGTCCACCAGCGCCCGCACCCCTTCAGGCAACAGCTCTACCAGGTCCTCGGCCGTGGTCGACGCCCAGTCACATGCTCCTGCGAACAGAGCCAGCTCCTCCCAGGAGGTGAAGACCGGCACTATCGGACCATCCACGGTCTCGGACACGAAAAAGCCGGGGCTCTCCGGCCGCTGGAAGTACAGCCGTGCGGCACGCAGTTGAGCCAACCGTTCCGCCGGAGACATCCGCGCCATCGCCTCGTCGCGGACCAGGTCACGCAACGACATCCCTATTCCCCCTCTTCCATCCAAGCCCTGAGCTGGATGAAACACGGGAAGGATCATCGCATATCCATCGGCGCTGGTCGGGAGAGCAATGAAACCGACTGGAACGATCCTGTGGCACACGCCGACACCACAGCCGGCTCCCTCGTGTCACAACGCCCCGGACTCCGCACCCCCTGCCAGTCGCAGATAGCCGTCGTACGCTAACCTCGCGCTTTCAGTGCGACGTGAAGTCGCTGTCATGCAGTGGTAGTTGCAAGGAGAGGAGTCGACTGCCCCGGCCTGTGACCGATGGCCGGTCCCCAGCC